>JADGDW010000220.1 GCA_016744725.1 Candidatus Albibeggiatoa sp. nov. BB20
ACAGCTTGGTTGCTGGTTATTGCGTTTTTGCCGCTTGCGCCATAGGCAGCTTGCCTGCCTGGCGCGGCACGCGCCCATCAGCAACAGCAGAAAAACCAGGGTTGGGAGACCTGCCTGTAACACGTCTATTATTATAAGATTAAAATTAACTGAGAGGCTCTCTAGTTTAATTATTGACAGAAATGTGACACAATAATTTATGAATTTTGATTAGAATCATATTGAATTTAATAATAACGGATCGTTGTTTAACAGTAGGGCTAAGATTTATCGCTCTTTATTTATTAACTTATCTGTTATGATTTTTACCAATCACTAAACACCTCATAAAAATAATTAACATGCCCACATTATCCTCCGAACAATTTATAAAAAAATGGCAAACTTCTGAGCTTAAAGAGCGTTCAGGTTCTCAGGAGCATTTTATTGATTTGTGTCGTTTGTTGGATGAGCCAACGCCTGCCGAAGCTGACCCGCAAGGTACTTGGTATACCTTTGAGAAGGAAGCCAGCAAACAAGATGGCAAAAAGGGTTGGGCGGATGTATATAAGCGACATCATTTTGCATGGGAATATAAAGGCAAGAATAAAAATTTAGACAAAGCATTTGAGCAATTGCAGCGTTATAAGTTGGAAAATCCACCGTTGTTGATTGTATCGGATATGGATATATTTCGGATTTACACCAATTTCACTTATATGGTGCAAGAGATTCATCAATTTAGTTTGGATGATTTGCGCGAGCCTCAGACTCTCCAGCTTTTGAAATGGGCATTTTCTGACCCTGAGCGTTTGAAACCAAGTAAAACCCGAGCTGCTGTAACCGAGTCTATTGCACGGGAGTTTGCAAGCTTAGCGCAGAAGTTACGCGAGCAAGGACATGCTGCGCCCAAGGTTGCCCATTTTATCAGTCAGTTGTTGTTTTGTTTATTTGCCGAGGATGCAGGGTTGTTTGATGGTCGGCGGTTGTTGAGCAAAATTTTAACGGTATGTAAACAGCGTTCTAAATTAGTTCCTATGGATATGATTCAAGAATTATTTCAGAAAATGAATGAAGGTGGCGTGTTTGGGGTTGATTTAATTGATCATTTTAACGGAGGGTTGTTTGATAAAGTTGAGGTGTTGCCATTAGATCGGAATGATATTCAGTTATTGTCAAATATGGCGAAACAGAATTGGAAGGATATTGAGCCGTCGATTTTTGGGACATTGTTTGAGCGGGGTTTAGACCCTGATAAGCGTAGTCAGTTGGGGGCGCATTATACTGATCCTACATCGATTATGCGGTTGGTTGAGCCTGTTGTATTGAAACCTTTAAAAGCAGAATGGCAGCAGGTTAAATTGCAAATTGAGATGGCTTTGAAGGCATCAAAGGCTAAAAAGTCTATTCCTAAAAAAGCCCGTACGCTGTTTAATGAGTTTTTAGAGCGTTTAAATGCGGTGCAGGTGTTAGACCCCGCGTGTGGTTCGGGTAATTTTTTGTATTTGGCTTTGAAGGGTTTGAAAGATTTAGAACATCAGGCAATTTTAGAAGCTGAACAAATGATTGCGGGTTGGACAATACAGTTTTCAGTTAGTACTGGCCCGCATAATGTGTTGGGGATTGAGGTGAATCCGTATGCGGCGGAGTTGGCGCGAGTCACAATTTGGATTGGGCATTTACAGTGGGCATTAGCACATGGGATTGAAATTAATCGGAATCCTGTATTGCAGCCGTTGAATCAGATTGCGAATAAGGATGCGATTATTACGGGAAAATGGACGGAAGCACGTTGGCCAAAAGCCGATTTTATTGTGGGTAATCCACCGTTTTTAGGTGATAAACGCATGATTGGGGTGATGGGTGAGGAATATGTTTCGTATTTACGCCATTTGTATAAGGGCAGGATTGCAGGTGGTGCGGATTTGGTGACTTATTGGTTTGAAAAGGCGCGGCGTGAGGTGGAGAAAGGCCATACTCAAGCGGTGGGTTTGGTGTCGACTAATTCGATACGCGGTGGGGCAAATCGCAAAGTATTAGAACGGATTCGAGAAACAGGGGTTATCTTTGAGGCGTGGAGTGATGAGGAATGGGTGAATGATGGTGCAGCGGTGCGGGTTTCTTTGGTCTGTTTTGCCAAGCAACATGATGAGATTAAATTAAACAATCAGCCCGTCAATGAGATTTTTGCAGATTTAACGGGTTCAAGTGAAAAAACTGCAGATTTAACTTTAGCTCAAAAATTAGCTGAGAATCAAGGTGTTTCTTTTATTGGAACTCAGAAAAATGGTAAATTTGATATTGAAGGTGATTTAGCCCGTGAATGGTTGCAATTACCCACAAATGTCAATGGTCGCCCAAATAGTGATGTATTACGCCCTTGGGCAAATGGTATGGACGTGACGCGCCGTTATTCTGATACATGGATTATTGATTTTGGGGTGGATATGCCTGAAGAGGATGCGAGTTATTTTGAGAAACCATTTGAACATGTTTTAAATGAAATTAAACCTGAGCGAGTTGGCAAGCGAGAAGAAAAAGCTAATGCAAAATGGTGGTTACATCAGCGTCCACGTCCTGATATGAGAAAAGCCTTAGAATCATTTTCACGCTTTATTATTACACCGCGTGTTTCAAAATATCGCCTTTTTGCTTGGATGGATAAAACTGTTTTACCTGATAGTGCAACTGTTGCAATTGCTCGTGATGATGATACAAGTTTTGGAATTTTACACTCTCGATTTCACGAAATTTGGTCTTTAGGCTTATGCACATGGTTAGGCAAAGGCAACGACCCGCGCTATACACCTAGCACCACATTTGAAACCTTCCCATTTCCCGAAGGCTTAAGCCCGAATATTCCCGCAACCGAATACGCCGACAACAAACATGCACAAGCCATCGCTGCTGCTGCAAAAAAACTCAATGAAATGCGTCAAAATTGGCTCAATCCGCCTGAATGGGTCAAACGTGAACCTGAAATTGTAAAAGGCTATCCCGACCGAATCCTACCCATTGATGACGATGCGGCTAAACAATTCAAAAAACGCACCTTAACCAATTTATACAACGAAAAACCGCCATGGCTTGTCAATCTGCATAAAAACCTTGACGATGCGGTTGCAACTGCGTATGGCTGGCCAACTGATTTAAGCGATGATGAAATATTGCAAAAACTACTAGAATTGAATTTAGGGAGAAGTGAGAAAGAAGGGAATATATGAGTAATCAGCCTAGTATTTCCCGTACTAGACTGAAATAGAATTTTCTAAAACCACTAAAAATTAACTTAACTAGGACTGCCTATTTTACTCTGAGTCAGAGATATTATCAATTAATAATAAAGGCTTAGTTACCGACAGAATGCAGATAGTAGTACGCGTACACAATACTACGAAACGTAGCAAGTAAGATGTCAAAAGAGGCTTGCATACAACAAATATTTACTACTGAAGAACCACACAAAGAACCCCGAATATAGTGCAAAAATACTGCATACAGGACTGCAGAAGGGTTAGTTTTAGAAAAAAAAATAAATATATAATAATAAAGATTCGGTCAGATTCGTTTTTATTTTCGAGCTAAGGGCTATGGTATTGTTGGCTAATTCAAATCGAGAAAATACAAAATGGATACCCCTTGCTAGGGATATTGTAATGGCAGATACCCTGTTCACGCCGGGAGGGCGGTTTTTAATGTGATACGCCAAACCTAAATAAACTTGCATACAACAGCTATTGGCAGTCAATATATTTAAATAATCCACGTATACAACTGGCTTGTACTTTATTTCTTCTTCACTACAGACAAAGCGTTTTGAATATCCTCTAAATTGGACTCAAACCTTCCTAAATGCTCCTTACACTGCTTAACCCGCAATTCCACAGTTTCTAAAAACTCATCTTCATAGTCATCTGATGACACTTCTTTAGAATCGCCTAACAAAACATAATTCACATTAACACCTGCCATTCCTACCTTTGATAAATATTCAGCGTCTGGGCTTCTTTTGTCAGATTCATAGTTTATTTGGCTTTGTCTTGTAACCTCACCAATATTCGCAAGCTTAATCTGACTAAGCTTCAATCTAAGTCGTTCTTTTTTTAACCTCTCACCAATAGTAAACATCTGTAAACCCACCTCAAAATATAAATAAATGTTGACAGTTAACATTCGTTAACATACAATTGCACACAAGTCGAAATAAAATAGAGCAACACGTAAAAAACTTAAGACAAAGCAAGACGTAACGCTCAAGACTTATTAAGACTTAACAAAACAACAACAAGTAACAGGATTTAAGGCTAACACAGTCTAGGTAAGACGTAAAAGCACACATATAGCGAGACGATACACCAGACCTAAGTAGACTTAAACCGTACAACCACAACGTATAAAGTGATGACAATAACAACACAACAAGTACAAAGAATATTAGCAGAAAAAGGGTATAGAAGCCTTAGCAAATGGGCAAACAAAAAAGGGTTTAAACCAAATGCCGTGCTATTAGCTTTTTATGAATGGGAGCGAGATTATTCACAACGGGTTTGTTTAGCACCTTATGGAAAACGTTATGAAATACTTGTTGCTCTTGATAAAGATTTAAGACAAAAAAATCAAATAGATAAACCCGTTTTACAATTTTTAATTCAACAAGAATTAGGAGCAATTGACCATGCCCAACACTGAAAATGTTACAACTCAGGACACTACTAAAATTGTAGTTCAATCTTCCACTAGTTCCGATTTTATTGACGAAAACGGTAATATTGTTATTTCTTCCCAGTCGGGCTTTTCTGGTGTGATGCGACTAGGCTTGATTATGGGTATGGTTAAAAATGGACATTTGTCATTAGACAAAAAGAGTGCGGGTCTTGTGCGTGAACAATTGGAAACAGCAGCTTATTTATGTGCTTCTGCAACTTCATCAATTGGCGCATTGTTATCTTGTTTGGGAAATGATACCCCAACAAAGGAAGTCATATGTGAGATTGGAAGCTTGTTAAATGAACTTGGTAATTTAAATCGAGATGTATGCAATGGATTAGAAGATATCACAATGCTGTCATCTGATTAAAATTAACACTAGTAAGACAGGGATGTTTTGCTCTAAATTTATTGTTTTTATTGAAATGCTATCATTAATCGGTTTATACTGGCAATTCTTTAATATAACAAAATATATTTCTAAAAGGGGTCATTTCCCACTAATCCCTATAGATTTACATATCAAAAATTTAGTTAACTAGGAATGTTTGTAATATGGGATAAACAGACTTGTACTAGTGGCATTTTTCAAACAACAAAAGGAATAAACAATGTCATTTAAACACATGGAATCAGAATCGACCAACCCTTATGATGTTAGTGCCATGTTAAGTAAATTAACCGCTAAAATAGATGAATTGTCCTCGGATTTAGGCGAACAACCTGAGTACCCACTTCCGCAACGCTATTTCACTGACTCAGAAGCCCGCCTTCACGACCTAAGCAATGTCCATATCCTCCACCAAGGAGTAGACACAATCAAACAACTCTACAAGGGTGTGCCAATTTTTAAAACGTTTATTGGCATAGAGCAAAAATACAAATCTGAAATAGGCGCAATCGTCAACATCCAAACCAGTACAGGCAATTACGATTTTATTCTGGGTAGTGGCGGCAAATCAGGTTATACCTACCGCTTACAAAATAA
>JADGDW010000221.1 GCA_016744725.1 Candidatus Albibeggiatoa sp. nov. BB20
GCTATAACTATTTATGGACTAAGAGCTTACATTCACTCAGTAATTTTATTTTAAATTAGCAAATAATCATATATTAATAATTGCTATAACTTTAAATTATATAAAAATATATAAATCATACTTAATAGTAGTAGCTCTCAAACAATATTTTTCAAAAAATTACAATCAGTTAAATTATAATAGCTACAATCAAAATTACAACAAATGAGGATGGCATGTCTAAGAGAAACAACAAGGCAAAACAAAGCCAATCCTCTGAAAAATATACATTTTCAAAATTTCAGACGGGAATTCCCATGGCAAATACAACCAGTCAGTCTTTTGCATTAATGACACATGATGAAGATATTGAGCGGGCTTCTCGTTCTATGCGTGCGATGTCTCACCCATTACGTCTAAAAATCCTATGTACTTTGGGTGAAGATGAATATAGCGTGCAAGATATTGTAGAAAAAGTGGGCACATCTCAAAGCAATATTTCTCAACATTTGGCCATTTTACGTGACAAAGGTATTTTAGCCTCTCGTAAAGATGCAAACCGTGTTTATTACCGTGTGAGTGATGCTCGAACCTTACGCCTAATCGGCATGATGCGCGAAGTGTTCTGCTCTTCATTTTGCGGATAAATGTTCTCAAAGTAAGCTTTAGGAGTTTTTTTATGACTGTTGAACGCATCGTATTTATTGTTGCGGGTTTTATGGTACTGCTATCAGTCGCTTTAACCCATTTTGTTCACCCTTATTTTGTGGGATTGACCTTGTTTGTCGGCCTGAATTTGTTCCAATCAGGTTTTACAAAATGGTGTCCTTTAGCAATTATCCTAAAAAAATTAGGCATGTCTTCTGAATGCCAACAGGCAACAAGCTAGACATGAATAGCCACCAGCCTATCTAAGTTGGTGGTTTTATAAATAGCGGCTTCTCAAACTATTTTCATAACTTTCTTGCCAATCGAATCAAAAATAAGTCTATCTAAAAATACCACGCCAGTTCCACTTGTATATGATCGTCATCACGCACAGAATAGAATGGATCGGATTGTGCTATATCAGAAAATAATCGGGCTTCTACAGTCAATTTAAATGACTGGCCTAAACGTCGGCTGGCTTCTAAACTAAATAATCTTCCGTTATGGTCAAGGTCTTGAATCACACCCATCAATAACTCGCTGGATTGTGCATCATTCAAGGTTAAGCGCAGCCCTACAAATAAATCATTTTGAAATGCGCTTGATGCGTTGTCGTCTCGGTCATCATATAAATATTCACTGATTAAACCTAAATCCCAACTGCTGTCCATAATCCCCACAAAAGTATATTCAAAACCACCTGTTGCCGCGAAAAAATTTTGTCTATCACTGTCACGATGAATGGCTTCTAATTTCCATAACCAATCCTCGTAAATCCATTGAACATCCAAACCCGTTTGCCTAATTTGCTCATAATAAGGTGTCAATACTGTCTCACCTGCTGCATCAGTTTTTGGTAATAACAAAGGATCACGCCCCGTACCTTGGAAATAAGATAAACCCAACTCCCAATCACCTAAAGTCTGTTGCCAACGTGCTGCCCAATCAATATGTTTTTCTTCGCGCGATGATTCGTACTGAGCCGCATCAGTATCAACAGGAAATGGGGTGCGTAAACGTCCATCCACACCAGCAAAAGTCCGCTCTCTAAATCCTGTTAAAACAAATAAATCCAATGTGCCCCAATTAGAATCAATCAGGGCTAAATTCACCATCGGTTGACCTAATTTATCTTCACCGTCAGTATTTTCTACCGCATCGGTTTGATTAATAATGTCGACTAAATGCTGTGATTCAGTTACACCCCAAAACAATTTACGAATTCCTAACCGCAATTCCCACTTTTCCGCAACTTTCATCCATGTTAATTCCCGAATATCAAAATGGGTGCGTTCACTGTCTTGCTGATCGATACGGGCATAAGGCACGAAAGTAAAACTTTGATGGTCATTATCCCAACTGGTATAAAATTCAGGTTGTAACGACAAAGAAAATTGATTGTGCTCAAACTGCCGATTATCTAATGGGGCTTGATTAAAGCCGCGCCATTCTATTGCGATATAACCCGAAAATTCAGAGGCAAAGCCCGTCGCAGCATAAAAAAATATCAAAAAGCTGAATATCAATCGTTTCATAAATGATTTAAAGGGGCACAGTTGTACCCCATTCCTATTTAACGTGCGCGTTTAAGACTGTTCTTATCAAAATCTCGAGCAGTCAACCCAGTCCTAAACTCATAGTCTTGCCATTCTAAGATGGTGCTTTTACCTGTTTGATGGTTGTCCATGTGCATCTTAGCAGGTCGCCAATATTGCTCTAAATACTGTTGATAACCTTCATACACCAATGTTTTCAACAAACTATTTTTACGGTCATAAAACTCGATTTTTTGCGGCTGCCAATAGGCTTGATCCACCCACGCAACTTGGCGTGTATAACCCGAATGTGCATACTCAGGATAACGCTCAACTACAAAGGTTGCACGATCATTTAAATCTTCATCCCGCAGCCACTTATAAGAATAACGTTCCACTTCCTGTGAGGTTAAATCCTCATAAGCGAACTCACTGCCCATAAAAGGCCCTGATTTATTTTTGGAACTAATCCGTTTGACTCGTTTTAACGCAGGTAAATATAACCACTGGTCATCAGGTATGGTCGCATGAGTAAAACTTAAAAATGCTGTGCCTTTCACATCACGCGGTTGGTCAAAAATACTTAAGCTTTTATCTCCATCATCTAAGATTTCTAGGCCGCGCATACGAATTTTACGTTGGCTTTTTTGCCCATGGCGATTACGTAAAATCATGGTCATATTGGCTTTCATATCCTGCCAACCTGTATCACGTTTGTCCGCTTCTTGGGCAATTTCTAACCCGCGTTCTTCTGGAGTCTGAGCAAAAACAGGTGCAGCACTAAGCAGACTCAGTAGCAACCCGAACAAGTATTGTTTCTTCATCAGTTTGTCCTTCTAGTTTCATTAAAAGTGGAGGAAGTAATAAGAAATCAGCTAATAGTGCGAGTAAAATCACGATAGCGGTTAATAAGCCCATATCAGCGTTAAGACTGAAAGAGGACAGTGATAAAATCAAAAAGCCAACACAGAGCACCACTGAAGTAATCCACAATGCCATGCCAACATGAGCAAAGGCGTAATGTACCGCTTCTGCTGGAGAGGCTTGTTTTTCACGGCGAGCACGTAAATATTTACTGAGGAAATGTACCGTATCATCAACTACAATACCGAGAGTCATACCCGTTACAACGGAAAGAGCTAAACCCACTTCACCAATAAATAAACCCCAAATCCCAAATCCCATCGCAGCAGGTGCAAGATTAGGTAACATACTTACCAGTCCCATTTTCCATGAACGCAAGGCAAAAATCAGAATCAGTGAAATCAATATCAGCGCGATGGTTGTGCCCAGCAACATACTTTTAATATTACGTTCCCCAATATGCGCAAACATTAAGGTCGGCCCACTGCCCGTAGTGTTAATATCTGGTGTATTCTGTGCCATCCATTGGGCAATACGTTGCTCTAAGGCTAGAATTTGTTTAGTAGAAATGGTGCGTAATGTCACGCTAACCCGCGTTGCTGACTTATCCACATCAATTTGATCGTTTAAATCTAAACCAAATGGCAAAGACATTTCATATAACAATAAATATTGTGCTGCTAATTCTCGTGTTTCAGGTAAATGGTAACTATCTGGATCATCAGCGTGCATGTTTTTGTTCAGGCGTTTCATGGTATCTGTGATGCTATTAACATGAATCACTTCAGGTTGTTGACGTAACCAATCGGTTAATTGAGCCGTTTGTTGTAAAAAATCTGGTCGACTAATACCATTTGATTCTTTTGCATTCAATGAATAATCAACACGATATAAACCACCGATATTGGCATCTACAAAATTTGCATGTTGTCTGAATTCAACCCGTTCATCAAAGTAATGTACAAAAACATCATTCAGCTCGTTACGTGGAATAAAGCTAATCAGCAGCACTGCAAATAAACTCATTCCAATCAATAAATTATGACGCTGTTGCACCACAAAATCACCAAAACGACCCATAAAATTGCTTTCGCCATCTGCAAGACGTTTTACTTTGACAGGCAATAACAACATCAATGCAGGTAAAAAGGTGACGCTCAACATAAAAGAGGCCAGCACGCCAAATGCAACAAAATTACCTAAATGACGAAATGGTGGTGCATCAGAAAAGTTCATACTTAAGAAACCAATTGTGGTGGTCAAACTGGTGAGTAGGATAGGTTGAAAATTCACCCGCAAACTTTCAGACATGGCGGCAAATTTATCTTTTCCATGACGGATGCCATGATAAAAGCTGACTAAAATATGCACTGAATTAGCAATCGCGATGGTTAAAATGATCGTCGGTGCAGAAGTCGAAGGCGGTGTAATCGGAAAGCCAACAAATCCCCCAAGACCCATCGCGGCTAGAATCGACATAAAAATCACCAATAAAGTCGCAAATGTCCCACTTAGCCCTTTTAGTAATAATGCCAACATCACTAGCATTGCAGCAAAACTGACAGGGATTAAAGTTTGAAAGTCGCTAACAGATGCTTCTTGAAATGCATTATTCATCATCACCATACCATTGAGATACACATCAATATTGGGGTGGCGGGCTTCTAATTTTTGAACCAAATCACGAGCAAATGCAACTACTTGAGGTGTTTCTTCTGCTTCATTGATACCAGGTAATTGTTCTGTGATATTAATAGCAGCAACGTGGGTTGATGGAGAAATTAAACGGTCTTTCAATAATGGTTCAGATAGAGCAATTTGTTTTAGCTTATCTAATTCAGCTTGTGTGAGCTGCTTGGGGTTTTCAATTAAATCTTGAACGATAAGCTCATCACCATCCGCATAGGTGTATTGAAAATTACTGATGGAATCAACTCGAATTGAAAAAGGGGTTTGCCAAGCTTGCTCGGTTGTCCAAACTACTGCGTCTAAAGTGTCATTGCTAAAGACTTGTCCATCTTTAGGGGCTAATACAATCAGTACATTATCGTTCTTAGTATAGGTATTCTCTAATAATTCAAATGCTTGCAGCTGTGGATTTTCCGCGCTAAAGAACACTCGATAGTTATTGGTAAATTCTAAGAATCGCCCGCCGCTTGCCGCTATCATCACCAACATAGGCATTACTACCAGCAATAACCACCGCCAACGGACAATCCATTGACTAAATACCATTTCTATTCTGTGCATTTGTCTCATCTCCTGTGAAAAATAAAAAATGAATACTAAATTTTATATAAATTATTCACAATTTAGGCAAAAAATTCCCTGCTCAACCTAATATGAGCATACTATTTGTGTTATCTGTTAAAACGAGCGTTTAGTGAAATAAATCTAAGTATTAATACGCAAACACTATATTATATTTAATATCATAAAGTTATTTTTATATTTCGCTAATATTCAGTATAAATCAATCTGAATCATTAACAATGAATTTTATTGTAAATATTCATAAGTTAAGAAAAAATTTATAAAATCATAAGTTGTTATATTTTTGATGGCTTGTTCTTTTGAAAGGAAGTCAACAATAGTTTCAAATTTTTCAAAGTCACCAAAATTA
>JADGDW010000039.1 GCA_016744725.1 Candidatus Albibeggiatoa sp. nov. BB20
GTACAGGCACCATCGTAATTGAACCTGCACGATTTTTAATCCGTCCTGCACGCTCATAAATTTCGGCCAAATCGGAATATAAATAACCAGGATAACCTTTGCGTGCGGGCACATCTCCTTTGGCAGTTGCCACTTCACGTAATGCTTCAGCATAATTGGTCATATCAGTAATAACCACCAAAACATGATGATCTAAATCATAAGCCAAATATTCTGCAACAGTTAATGCAGTTCGAGGTAAAATCAAGCGTTCCATCGGTGGATCATCCGCATGATTGATAAACATCACCACATTATTTAATACGCCACTGGATTCAAATTCTTCTTCAAAAAAACGTGCATCAGCATATGATACACCCATTGCTGCAAATACCACCGCGAATTGAGATTCTTGTCCTGGTAATTTGGCTTGACGTACAATTTGAGCCGCAAGACGATTATGTGGCAAACCTGAGCCTGAGAAAATCGGTAATTTTTGTCCGCGTACCAAGGAGTTTAAGCCATCGATGGTAGAAATCCCAGTTTGAATAAATTCACGCGGATAAGCTCGAGCTGCGGGATTTACCGACGAGCCATTAACATTGCGTTTGAGACTAGAAATAATTGGCGGTCTATCATCTTTTGGTTGGCCGATACCATTAAATACACGCCCAAGCACTTCAGCCGACAAAGGCATTTCAAAAGGTTGTTCTAAAAAACGCACCCAAGTTGATTCCAAATCTAAATCTTGCGTACCTTCAAACACCTGAATCAAAACAACGTCAGTTGTGGTTTTAATAACCTGTCCATTGCGCTGACGACCTGAATGATCCCGCACAATGACTCTATCTCCTAGCGCAACACCTGATACACCACGCATGAACAATAAAGCATCCCTAGCTGCGGAAGCCATACGATAAGCTTTTTCTTTCATTGCTGTCCCTCTGAGATGATGACTTTGCTATATCATACGACAAGTTGGTTAAAAAAAAGATACCATTGAAATAAATAAAAACCATCAATGCCGCTTAAACCATAGCAATTGTTATGAGCTTTCCAATATTCGATTTTTTAAACGATCATTGTTATTGCGAATCATGAACCATTGTTTAATAATGAGCAACGATGGAACATCTATAAGGAACTATGTATGTTAAAATTCAAATTGGTTACAGGTCTTTTGGCTTTAAGCCTATCATTTAATACCCAGGCAATTAATTTTTTTAGTATTGGTACAGGTGGTGTGACAGGTACTTACTATCCTACTGGTGGTGCAATTTGTCGTTTGGTCAATAAACATAAATCTGAAACCAAAATGCATTGTAGTGTTGAATCAACAGGTGGTTCAGTCTACAACATTAACACTATTAAAAATGGTGAATTAGACTTTGGGGTTGCACAAAGTGATGTGGTTTATCAAGCGTATAATGGCTCAGGTAAATTTGAAGGTAAAGCCTATGGTGATTTACGTGCAGTGATGGCAATTTATCCAGAATTATTGGCCTTGGTTGTATCTAAAGCATCAGGCATTCAAAGCGTAGAAAACATTGAAGGTAAAAGAATTAACTTAGGTAATCCAGGTAGTGGTAATGAAGCCACAGCTGATATTTTGCTTGCTGAGGCTGGTCTAACTCGTGATGACTTGGCCTTAGCTGGTGTATTAAAAGCCCAAGAATGTCCTACTGCATTACGTGACAAAAAAATTGATGGTTATTTCTACATGGTAGGCCATCCAACCTCAAATATCCAAGATGCAGCAAACTCTGTTGATATTCGTTTAATTTCGATTGATGGCTCGTATGCTGATTCTATGATTGAGAAGTATCCTTATTTTGCAAAAGGGATTATTCCCGCAGGCATTTACAAAAATGTAGATGTGGATGTTCACAGTGTTGGTGTAAAAGCGGTATTGGTGACTAAGAAAGATACCAGCGATGAAATGATTGAATTGGTTTTACGTACCATTTTAGATGAGTTTGAAAACTTCAAGCGTTTACATCCTGCGTATAAAACCATTACGAAAGCAAGCTTATTAGAAGGCTTAAGCATACCATTGCACCCTGCGGCTAAAAAAATATATCAAGAAGCCGATTTAACTAAAAACTAGTGGATTCTCTTGGGTAGTTCTAATCGAGTTGGGTTTTAACTATGTATACACATTTATTTGATAGGGCTACCTTTCTGTTAAAAATGCCTTTAGGTAGGATAAGGCCATGAATCAATTGGAGTATGAAATTCGGGAAAAACAAACCCGTCTGCATATTAATAGTTTCAATATGACTTTTGGTCGATTGATGGATTTATATGATGAGCAGCATTTTATTATCCCTAAAGAATATAAAGACTGTATGTCATGGAGTACAGTTGAGCAAACATGCTTTATTGAGCATCTGCTACTTGGCTTTCCAACCAGAGCCATTTTTGTGGTTGAAAATAGTCAACACCAGTGGGAATTAATTGACGGTGTGCAACGCATTCTCACTGTATTTTCTTTATTTGGTCGCCTAACACACATGCCAGAGCAAAATGTGTTGACGCTGGTTCAAGGACAATTTATTGAGCATCTCGAAGGCATCAACGCAGATAATATGCCTGATTTTGTTAAGCAACAATTACGTGAAAAGCCCTGTCATGTTGATAGTATTCGTTGGGATA
The DNA here is from genome assembly GCA_016744725.1 of Candidatus Albibeggiatoa sp. nov. BB20. GTDB lineage: Bacteria > Pseudomonadota > Gammaproteobacteria > Beggiatoales > Beggiatoaceae > Albibeggiatoa. The sequence continues at coordinate 2,635 of JADGDW010000039.1, forward strand.
GTGATATTGAGTTTTTAGGCGAAGTATTTAAACAAAGTCATTAGTATTTTAGAGGTTTACATGTCTTACCAAACAATTATTTATGAAGGTCTATGGAAAAATAACGCAGGATTAGTGCAGTTACTGGGCTTATGCCCATTATTAGCAGTCACAGGCACATTAGTCAATGGTTTAGGTTTAGGTATTGCAACCACTTTGATTTTGATTTCTTCTAATGTCACGGTGTCTTTAATCCGCAATGTTGTTCCAAATGAGGTACGCCTCCCTATTTATGTGCTGATTATCGCATCTTTTGTCACAGCAGTTGAGATGTTGATAAAGGCATTTTACTACGATTTATATTTAGTTTTAGGCATCTTTATTCCCTTGATTGTAACGAATTGCGCTGTTATTGGGCGTGCTGAAGCATTCGCTTCTAAAAATTCGGTTGATCGTGCATTTGTAGATGGCTTGATGATCGGTTTAGGTTTTACCCTCGTTTTGGTGTCATTGGGTGGGCTTCGAGAAATATTGGGTTACGGCACATTATTTTCGCAAGTTGAGTTGATGTTTGGTGAGAATGCGAAATGGATGGAAGTACAGCTTTTTGAAAATTATCGTGGATTCTTGCTCGCAATTTTGTCACCGGGAGCGTTCTTTGGTTTAGGTTTATTAGTCGCATTGAAAAACTGGATTGATAAACGTTTAGAGTCAAAAGCCCCGTTTGTTGTGTTAAAAGAAGAATTGAGTCAAGTGTAAAAAACAGTTTTGAATTTTTAAAACTGGCAGTTCTAACCATCTGAATATAAAGAATCTCAGTGATATAGAGTTGCCAGTTTTTCTGGATAGCTTGACATAGTAGGTTGTTATGCAGAAGGCTGAAGTAAAAATGTGGCAAGGGGCTTGTGGGATTTTCTACTTCCTGAATATCGCCAATGTGCCACTATCTATACTGATTTTTGGGAAGCCTATCAATCTGTTTTACCCTCCAAACGCCTTCATACTGTTGGGAAAAAAACGGGACAACATCGTATATTGAGAGATTTAACTGTATTCTTAGACAGAATGTTGGTCGTCTTGCCTGAAAAAACCTCCCCTTCTCCAAATCTGTTGAAAACCATATTGAAACTGTTTGGTATTTTATTCATCATATACAATATGGCACTGTTTTTTTACAGGATTTTCCAAGATTTTAATACTGCTCATCCAATACCGCTTGGATAATTTCCCGATGCCGGTTAAATTCTTCATCAGTGGCAGGATTTAAGCTAGTAAGCCGCATATTCTTTAATAGTGTTTGGCCTTCAGAGCTTTGCTTTAAATCAGCCATTAGCATTTGAATTTCATCACGTAACTCTGTGGGCATGTCACTTTTTACCGCCCAAGGTAAATGGGGTAAACGTTCGCCACGCGCTAAATATTCTAATTGTTCAATATCTACTTTCTTTTTAACAACATTGAGCTTTAACACTACATCACCTGCACCTGCTGCATCAGCTTGTTTGAAAAATGCCGCTTTAATCGCACTAGGGGGATTTTTAGCAAAATCAGCTTCATATTCTCCCCATTTCAAGCCGCCTTGTTCAAGCAAATAACGAGCAACAATATAACTTTGCATTGCACGTTTCCCACCACCAAATACTATTTTTTTACCTTTCAAATCTAATACAGATTTAATCCCACTGTCTTTACGCACGATAATTGAGCCTGTAATTGTGTCATTGCCCATTTCTTCATTTTTTAAAATAACTTGATAACCATATTTCTGATGTGAGACCACGTAATGATATTGATTGTAATGCACAAGGTCATATTGATGTTTGAGAACACCTTTCCAAAAGGTTTTGAAATTCTTAGAAGTTACGACTTTAACTTCACGTCCTAGCTTTTCGGATAAATAATCACTCAATGGGCGAAATAGCTTCATGGTGATTTTGGCACTACGTCTAGGAAAAATACCGACAATGAGAGGCTTTTCTAAAGTTTGACTGCCAGATTCCGCCGCAAAAGATAAAGTGGGTAAAGTGTAAAGCAACAAACCACACATCATGAGACTAATCACTAGATTCTTCATCGCAACATTCCTCCAAGATAATATAAATAGCAGTTTTATTGTTATTATTTGTTAAAGTTTGTAGGCAAATCCCTTATTAGTCAAACGATATTTTCTTGTATGTTAATTACCTTAGCTTGGAATTTTAAATGTGCTTATCTTGTATTAAAAAGTGGAAGTTTCACTGCTATAATTCTGCACCCAACAAAATTAACTAAAAGAGCCAAGGGTGGCTAAAAAGGGCATGAAGGCGAGACATTGGAAGTTATAATACGGAGCAGGAGTAAGAGCCTTAGTCAGCAAGAATCATTGTCTATTCAAATAGAGTATATAACCATACCAAACTGTATGGCTACAAACGAAAGGTTTACCGAATCTTATCTGCCAAGATTTAATCAATTAAATTGAACAATTGTGATGAAAATAATGAATAATCCTATCTCAAAAACTGCAATTCAAGATACAGAACAAGAACTCTGTGACTTTTTAGATCAAGTGGATACTGAAGCAATGCTATCTGCTATGGCCGTTCAACTATCGTTAACTTCAATTGATGGTGCTATCGGAGATAAAAATGGTTGTCATCCAGCCTTACTCGAAATTGTTGCACGTCATGCCATTCCAAAATTTGGCATAAATGAAGGCAAAAAACTAACTCATTTAGAGTTTAATCAATGTTATAAGCTTGCAGAACAACATTTAGCAGCACGTATGATAAGTAGAGATAATGCTGCAAATTTTGAAGAAGCATCATTAAGTTTGGACAACATTGCAAATAGACTTTCTTTACAGTCTGAAGTTGTGAGAGGAAGTGCTTATCCAGAGCAAACAGCATATAGAATTACAGAGGTACAAGGAAAATTCGATAGCTGGTTTCAGAAAAAAATTGGGATTACACCTACGACAGCTGCTGAAATCATATTGGCTTTAACTCAACACATTGAATCAGCTTATAATATGCACTGTGATGATTTTTATGAGTATGCTCAATCATCTGTAGAAGACTATGAAGATTTTGCAAGCAAAAAAATGTGTACTGAGGATGAAAAACAATTTTTGAGTTTTTTTGAAAATGCAGATGAAGCAGGTGAGTTTGCATTTTCTAGCAAATTTAATGAAGTCATGCCACCTATTTTGCCTGTGCATATAGAGAACTTATCAACAAAAGAACCTATATCCAAACAGGAAGCTGATGCGTTAAAAAAACTGATTGGTGTATCAAAACAAACCATCCATCAACAGACAGAAATGCAGCGTTATCCGCTTTACATCTTAAACTCTGGTACGGTTCTTCTTGGAAATCTTTCAAACTGCTTAGATGTGTTATGGGATGCTTTTGAAAGCGTGGCGAAGCAAGATAAAAGTTTTTATGACAATCGTTACCAAAATTTTCGCGGAAAATGGCTTGAAAAAGAAGGCGGGCAGTATTTGGAGAGAATATTTTCACCTCCAGCTGTTTATTACTCATTAGATTACCCAAACCCAGATAAAGATGGAATGGCGCAACTTGATATAGCAATTAAGTGGGGAACATTCCTTATTTTGGTAGAAGCAAAAGCAACACAATTTCAATTTGAGTCTGTTCGAGGAGATACAGGTCGCTTAAGAACTGACTTATATAAAAATATTGAACATGCCTACAAACAGGCAGCAAGAGCAATAAGATATGTAAATAGTAATCCAAAAGCTGTTTTTATTGAGCATGATACAGGTCGAAAGCTTGAGATAAGAAAAGATTCTATCCAGAAAATTTACTCAATTTCTCTTTCATTAAATCATTTAGCAGGAACAGCAACACAGTTACATGATGTTCAAGAATTAGGGCTTTTTAAAGATAAAAACTTTCCGTTTGCAATTTGTCTTGCTGATTTAGACCTTATTACACAAGCCGATGTTACGTCAGAGACTTTTTTACATTATATTGAAAGAAGATTAGTTGTACAAAATATGCCTGAGGTGCATGCTCCTGATGAACTTGGGTTATTTGAATCCTACTTAAATAATAGGCTTGATATAAGAAATATGTCTATGCCTGATGATGAAAATATTGACCACATAGTTATACAACCAAACTCGCCAATGTTTAACCACTTTGCAATGGCAATGAGAGGTGAAATAGACACAAAGCCAAACCTATCATTATTGCTGCCAGACGAAATTTTAGAACTACTACGACAATTATCCAAACGAAGTGATAATGGAGCAAAATGGATTGCTTTTAATTTGTTGGATTTAGATAATAATATATTAGAAGACCTTTCTCATCGTCTTTTTGAAATCACGCAGGCAACTTTAAAACCCGGTATTTTTAGAAGAGTTTCTCTTGCAAATGATGAAATGGTAATCACTATAATTGGCTCAAGCCCTAATACATCTCTCGATTCAAAAATGGAACATGTCGATTTAAGAGGAAAAGTCGAAAAATATCGGCGAAAACTCAAGAAAAGTATCGGTATTGGCGTTGTATGCACTGGTTCTGGGAAATTGGTTTTAGATACTGTTCAATATCTTGAAGGGGAGTGGCGGTTTGATGCTGAAACAGAGAAATTGATTGAAACTGAACCTAAATTTACGCCAACAAAAGAATCAAAATTACCAAAAAGAAACGAACCTTGTTTCTGTGGTAGCGGCAAAAAATATAAGAAATGTTGCTTAAAGAAAGTACAAGAAAATATTCGCTGAAAATGCTTTATAAGATAGCCATACACCGAGGTGCATGGCTACAAAAGAAAGGGCTAGCGAATCTTACCTGCCAACGCTTGGTCAACTAAATCTAACAACTCAGTATCTTGATACGGCTTAGTTAAATAATGATCGACACCAGCCGCTTTTGCTTGCTCCCTATGCTTCTCAGTGGTTCGAGAGGTAATCATGAAAATCGGAATATTACCTGTTTCCTGATTAGCACGCACGTGAGCGGTTAGCTCTAAACCATTCATTCGCGGCATTTCCATATCAACCAACATCACTTTAGGTCGCTGCTGATTCATGACCTCAATCGCTTCCAAACCATCTTTAGCTAGAATCACCTCAAAGCCAGCATCTTCCAACAGCAATGACATAGACTTACGGACACTCAATGAGTCATCCACTACCATCACGGCAGGTGCGCCTGAACCCATTACCGCCATATCCATGCCTTCATCATCATTTGCAAAGCTCATCATGGATTGCATTGGTGAACTCAACAACTCAGGCAAATCAAGTAACGGTACAAGGCTACCATCACCAAGAATCGAAGCACCCGATACACCGCGTACTTTCTTCACGTAATTACCCATAGATTTCATTACAAGATCATGAGTATCAACCAGTTCATCAACCACAACCGCAACAACAGTGGTTTCTTCACGGGCTAAAATAATCGGACGATTTTCACAATTATCGATACCTTGATAATCGCTTTGTACACTAATTAAATCGGATAAAGCTTTGAGTTGATAAATATTCTTACCAATTTCAAGATGTCTTTCATTGCCTACCATTTTGAATTCGCCACTGCTATGTGCCAAGGCTTGCTCAATACTACTGGTTGGAATACCGTAATAAGTTGAACCTGTACGCACAATCAAAACGTGAACCGTAACCAAGGTCAAAGGCAGTTTAATAATAAAATCAGACCCTTCTCCAACTGTGGAGAAAATATCCAATGTACCTTTCATGTTACGAATATTGGTATACACCACGTCCATGCCTACACCACGTCCTGATACTTGGGTTACGCCTTCTTTGGTGGAAAAGCCTGACATCAAAATCAAACGCGCCAGTTCATTTTCGGACAATTCTTGGTTTTCAGTAATCAAACCACGCTTGACCCCAAGTTCACGAATTTTAGGATAATTTAAGCCCTTGCCGTCATCTTTACAAGCAACAACAATATTATTACCTTCGCGATAGAAATGCACAATCACCGTACCTTCTTCAGGTTTCCCAGCGGCAATCCGTTCCTCTGGTGTTTCCAAACCGTGGTCAATTGAGTTCCGCAAAATGTGCATTAACGGATCACCCAAGTTGCTCAAAACGTCACTATCGATCAGCAAATCATCCCCGATCACTTCTAGTTCCGCTTTCTTATTCACCGCTCGACAAGTTTGACGAATATTACGCTGCAATTTAGAAATCACCGTATTCACGGGAACCATCCGCGTGGTCATAATCGTGGCTTCAAACTCTTTGTTTAAACGCTCTTGGTGAATAAACATCAATTCAAGCTCGGACAAATCGCCTCGTATCGACATCGCCAATTCACGTGAATCCGCAATCGATTCAATAAAGCTATGCGCCACACTATGCAGTTCGTTATATTCTTCAAATTCTAACGGATCAAAATCCTCTTCCTCTTCTTCAGCAAGCGTTTTATGATGACCGCCTTGTAAATTGGTAATCCCTCTAACATCAACAAGGTTTTCTAACTCAAAGGTTTTTTTCTGTAACAATAAATCTTGTTCAGTTAAAACCCGAGTACTGGTCGTCACATGCTTCAAACGTTCCTGAATCTGACCCATCGAAATTGACAGCTCACCAACCAAACGCATTAAATCGTCAACCGTCCGCGTTGGGACACGTAACATTTGCTCTGGTGCAGCGGTATCAGTTTTTGGTTTGGCTTTTTTCTCTTTCTTCTCAGCTTTAGGTTTTTTTGCACTCGCTGCGGATTTGGTTGGCGCAGGCGGTGCTTTCAATTCACCCTTATCGATTTGGTTTGCCCAGTCTAATACTTGTTGTAACAGTTCTTGACTATTATCAGGGGCATCATCATCGCCTGTCAGTGAACCCACCATACTTTCAATACAGTCAGCCACTTCCACCATCACATCGGTTAATTCTTTTGGTGGCACAACTTGATGTTCGGTTAAATATTCAAGAATATCCTCCAGATGGTGACCCATGCTGGCAATACCTTTAACACCCAGAATATTAGAAGAGCCTTTCAGCGTATGCGCAATCCGTTTGGCTTTTTCTAATTCCGCTTTATCTGGTTCTTGAATAATATTTTGAATACATTCCGAGAACTCTAAAGCATGTTGTGGTGTTTCTTGTAAATAAGCTTCTAATAATTCTGGGTTAATATCTTCAGGTAATTCTAATGAAATGTCTTCTTCAGAGGCAACAGTTTGACGGCTATCTGTATCATCAGAGACCATTTCACTGTCTTCGTCTGCGGTTGTACCCGCCGTTAACTGATTTAATAAGCCATGTGCTTCACTATCTGGTAAAGGCTTAATCCAGAATGATTCGCGGAAATGGTTCAGCATTGCAATCACGCTGTCCATTGGTGAAATCAAATAAGCCAGTACTAAATCAGGCCATTCAGATAAAGGTTTTTTAGCTTTTTGCCGCGTGGCTAAATCGGTTGTTGCCCAAGCATTCACATTGTCGGTAACTAAATTAGCCACGGTTTGAATACCATCTAAACCCATCATTTCCGCTGCCATATTCAAGCGTTGGACTTGTTCAGCATAGTTTTCTGCGACTTCTTTGAATAATGGATCACTGCTTTCTAAACTGGTGAATTGCTCTAATTTCTCACTCAGCTCTTCTTTAGTCGATTCCATTTCAGACCTTAGAATTTCTAAGACCTCGTCATTACCTAAGGAAATCTCACCACCATCACCCATATCTGCGTCCATTTCAGCAGCAGGCTCAGGCTCAGGGGCTATATATTCAGCTTGTTCTTCTTGAGCAATTTGGGCTTCATAGGCGGCAACTTGTTCGCTAGAGCTTGAACTTTGTGATAATTGCTCTAACAAAATTGGGGCTTGTTCTGCTTCTAAAGGTACAGGCCATGTTTCGTCTTGTAAGAATAAAACCAGTTGCTGACTGCCTTCTTCAGGATCATTTAAATAATCCAGTACCAATGAAGGCCATGTTTCAAAATAGCTTTGTTTCTCAAGTTTGGTCTCTTTATCCAGCAGAACAAAGTTAGTAATATTATCGTTAACAAAGGTACACACTTCGCGCAAGCCAACAAGACCTGCCATATCTGCCACATCCCAGATGACTTGTACTTGATTGGTGTACTCTTCAACTGCTTCGAACAGTTTAGGGTTATCATTTTCCATAGAGACACATACCTCAAGGGCTGCGGATAATCCTTCCACAACATCTGTTATTTGTGCGCGTATTAGTTCTAAAGTTTCGGGGGCTGCAATTGCAACATCTGCAACGGGAGCAACAGGCGATGGTACACTTTCTTGCACTGTTTGACCACCCGCCAATAAGTCTTGACTTAATTGATCGGGATTTTCAAGTGGACTTGCCCATTGTGAGTTCTGCAAATGAGACACCAATTCTTGTGTGCCTGATACAGGTGTCTGCAAATAGTTTACAACATAATCAGGCCATGCAGAAAATACACTTTGTGCTGCTTGACGTTCATTGCGTTCGTGCATACTCAACGCCATCACATTATCATTGATAAAGCTACAAACGTCTTGTAAACCTGAGAGTTGCGCCATTTCAGCGGTATCCCAAATCACTTGCACATTTTCGGTATACGCATCGACAGCCAATAACAAATCTTCGCTGCCATCTTCCGCTGCCATTAATTTGCTTAAGGTGACATTTAAATCAGTTGAAGTTTCTGTCACTTGAGCGACAAGTAGATCAATGGTTTCTGGTGGTGCGATTTCGATGGTTTTGACAATAGGCGCAGGAATGGGTTCAGCAAGGACTTGTGGTGCAGCCATCTCAACGCGATCTGATTTCAATAATTTAGCGTGAAGTGCTTGTGCATCATCAGCGTGCATCGGCATCAACCAGCGTTCATCTTTGGCTAAGTCAATGATTTCCTGTGCACCCTCAACAGGGGAATTGAGATAATTTAAAACAGGTTGTGTCCAACTGGCGAAAATTGGGTGTACGCTTTGGCGAGTGGATTGCTCCAACATCCCCAACGCCATCACATTATCATTGATGAAGGTACACACATCTTGCAAACCTGCCAATTGTGCCATATCGGCCACGTCCCAAATGCCTTGCACTTGTTCTGTGTAATTTTCGATGGTTAATAACTGGTCTTCGCTACCATCTTCAGCTTGGACAATTGTATCTAAAACGACTTGTAATTCCAGTGCGGAATCAGAGATTTGACCGGCAATCAATTCTAAAACATCAGGATCAGCCAATACAATAGGTGCTGCAACTGTTTCTGCGGGTTCTTGTCCCGCGATGGTGGCAGGTTTCATTAAATGTTCAAGTAAAACATCACCTTGCGGCGCATCTAATGGCGATGACCATAAATCACTTTGTAAATGTTCAACTAAATCGCAAGCAGTACTGGGGACTTCTAAATAACCTAAAACCAATTGTGGCCAATCTGCAAATAAATGCCGTGCGTTATAACGCGCCTCTTGGTCTTGTACACCCAGCCCTGTCACATTATCGTTAATGAAAGTACATACATCTTGCAAACCAGTAAGTTGTGCTAATTCAGCGACTTCCCACACGGACTGGACTTGCTCGGTATAAGTCTCAACCGCTTCCAGTAAATCTTCACCACCGTCTTCGGTTTCAGTCAATGTAGTGAGCGTAGTGGATAAACCTTCAGCACAATCATTCACTTGCATAATCAGAATATTTAAAATATCAGGATCAGCAAGCTGCATTTCTTCTTGTACACTGTCGTCTGTTTCCGCAATAAAATGTTCCACAACAGGTTCAGCAGGCAGTTCCTCAATAATATCAGGCGCGGCAATCTCAACTGTTTCTTGTTGAATATGTGCTAAACGGGCAAGCAGTTCTTGTTGCTGTTCTTCTTCTAAAGGTTGAATCCAGCTTGGATTTTCTAAATGAGCTAATAATATTGGCGTGATTTGATGTGGTGCATAAATATATTCTTGTAATAAATCTAAGGTTTTCTCAAGCAATGGCTTGGCAGCACGACGAATTGAAGACTCATGGGTACTCAACGCAAAAATATTATCATTTAAGAAAATACTAACATCTTGTAAACCTTGTAATTGTGCATTATCTGCCGCATCAGAAATCGATTGAATATTATCTGAACAACGTTCAATTGCTTCTAACAGCTCAGGACTGTCATTGTCTGATGTTGCAAATAAATTGAGGGCAGAGGTCAAGTCATCTGTCGCTTCAGTCAATTCAGCACTAAATGCTTCTAAAACTTCAATATCAGCTAACTGAATTTCTTCAACGGGTTCAGTGGTTTCCCCGATAAAATCATCGGGCGCGTCAACTGTTTCAGTTTCCAATGGTTCGGCAATACTGTCTAAGTCGTCATCAAGTAATTCGTCGTCTAAAGCTGTCGGTAAATCGTCAGTTAACTCTTCGCTGACAGGCTCTTCTACGGTTTCAGGTAATGCTTCTAGCTCATCAATCGCATCGTCTAAACTTTCAGGTAACGCTTCCAGCTCGTCAACAGCATCATCTAAAGTTTCAGATAAGTCGCTTACATCATCAAGACTTTGATCCAAATCTTCTGGAAACGCATCTAAATCATCAATCGCATTATCCAAAGTTTCTGGTAATTCATCTAAATCGTCAATCGCATTATCTAACACTTCAGGTAGTGTTTCTAAATCGTCAACCGCATTGTCTAATATTGCAGGGACATCGTTTAAATCATCAATTTCACTGTCTAAACTTTCAGACAAATTCTCTAAGTCTTGATCTGATATTTCATCAATAGACTCTGCTGGTAAATCCTCTAAATCTTGATCTGATATTTCATCAATAGACTCTGCTGGTAAATCTTCTAAATCTTGATCTGATATTTCATCAATAGACTCTGTTGGCAAATCTTCTAAATCTTGATCTGATATTTCATCAATAGACTCTGTTGGTAATTGCTCTAAACCTTCACCAAATGTTTCGTCTGTACCCTCACTAATCGCCGCATCTAAATCATCAGGCAAATCATCTGGAGTTACATCATCTAAAGCGGCAGCCACATCAGCCAAATCCTCATCATCCATATCATCTAATAAGGCTTCATTTTCAGCTTGTTCTAACTCAGCGACCTCACTGGCTAATAACACATCCTCATCAATATATGCTTCACCCCAATCTGGGCGGGTCATTTCGATTTCAGGTTGTGCTTCATCCTCTTGCTCTGAAAATAATGCTGGATGATTATGCATTTCTTCTTCAACTACTGGTAAATCAACAGGCTTATAACTCGGTTCTTCCAACTGTGACACCATGACTTCTTGCACCAGTTGTACAGATAAACGGTGTACATCTTCATCATTTAAATGAATGACCCACTCTGGCTGCTGTAAATGCTCAATTAATCCCGCTGCCCCTTCTTCAGGCAGTTGTAAATAATTCAAAATCAATTGAGGACATTGGGCAAATAGCTCTCGTACTGCAAACCGATCTTCTTGTGACTGGCTACTTAACTCAAAAATATTTTCATTGATAAAAGTACAAACACTTTGCAAACTACTCAAGTGTGCATCACCTGCCGCTTCCCATAAAATTTGGACGGTATTGGTGTACTCTTCAACTGCGGTTAAAAAGTCATCGCTGTCATAATCTGTGGTCGAAAATTTATTGAGTGACTGGGACAAGTCATCGGTCAAATCAACCACTTTATTTGATAATGCAGTTAAGGTTTTAGAGGGTTTAGCATCAGGTTTGGGAGCAGTCGCTTCTTCTTCCTGTTCAGGATGATCTTGTGCCGCTTCGGTTTGCAGAAAACTATCTATAAATGCATCATCGGCTTCAATTTCATCATGCTTAATCTCTTCGCTGAGGGCATCCAATTCATCAGTATCTAAACTGTCCAAATCGGGTAAATTATCTAAATCATCCTCTAAATCGTCAGGTAATTCATCATCATAAGCTTGCTCATCAACCATCTTTTCAAGTTCATGGGCTGAAATTTGTTCTAATGTTTCTTCAGTAACATCACCAACTAAACTATCAAATACCGTTTCTTCACTGACCTCTGACTCAATAATACTGTCAATATCCTCGTCTAAAACAGGAATGAAAGGCAATTCATTAGCTAAGTCACCTGCTAAATCATCAGTGGCTAATTCATCAAATACAGCAGTATCTAATTCAGGTAACGGCATATCATCACCCATGTCTGATTCTGGTAGCACCACCTCTCCCGCAGGAAATGGCATGTCATCATTTGATTCTGTATGACTAATAGGTGCAAAATGTGTGGATAAATGTCCAACGGTTTCATCACTTAACGCATCAAATTCAGCATTGCTTAATAAAGGCTCTGGTGCGGCTGACAGGTCTTCGCTATGTTGTTCGACCTCAGGTATTGGCGTTAAATCAGTGTCTACGGTGTCATTGGCTAAATCATCTAAACTGGTCATAGATGCTAAGTTTTCGCTGCTGGTATTGGGCGAGAAGTCATTGGCTAATAGTGTATTTAAAGTGTGAGCCTCGTCTGGAGAAATAGCATGAGGCAATTGATTATTTTTCAGAATATCAACAAGTTCTGTTCGGTAGCTTTCACTATTAGGCGCATATAAATAATTACTGATTGATTGGGGTAAAAATTCAATTTCTTCGCATATTGTTTGACGAATGTCTGCCTCAACTTGGGGTAATGCTTGAATATTTTCTCTAGCAATATGACATATCGTTTGCAAACCTTCTAAATGGGCTTGTTCTGCTGATTGATTTACGTTTTTTAAATAATCCACGCAATCATTAATCGCCTCATCCAGTACATCAGTTGAGACTTGTGTATCCATAAATACAGCGAGTGACTCATACAAATTGTATGCTTCATTAGCTACTTGGACTTGTAATATTTCTAAATGTTCAGGTTTGAGTATCGCCGCCATAACAAAACCTCTTCAATTACCAATTACCAATTATCAATTAACACGAAAGCTTGCCCAGAATTAAACATTGTTCAGCAAGCAACGCTCACAGAGAACAAATATTCCTCAATGTTTGAATTTGGCACAATGCGCAACTGTTAATTTTTACTGATAATTGTTAATTGTTTATTGATAATTGTTTACTCGTCGTGTGTCGTTGGGAGTTTGAACACGCGAATAGATTCAATCAATTGTTTAGAGTAATCTACCAGACGGTCTGTTTGTACCGTTTGTTCTTCTAACTGTTTCGCAGTTTCTTGGGTACTCTGCTGAATCGATTCCGCCCGTTCTCGTAACTCGTTAGAAATGGTTGCCTGTTGACGTGAAGCCATCGCAATTTGCTCAACCACTTGTACCAGATTCGCAGTCGTATCCTGCGTTTCCTTCATCTGCTCACCAGCCCGTTCCGCTAAGCGCGAGCCTTCAATCACCTGCGTAATGGTTTTATCCATGGTGGCAATCGTATCGTTGGTTTCCACCTGAATGTTTTTCACCAAGGCCGAAATCTGTGAAGTCGCGTTACGTGAACTTTCTGCCAGTCGTTGTACCTCATCCGCAACCACCGAGAAACCACGACCTGCTTCACCCGCTGCCGCCGCCTGCATCGATGCGTTCAGTGCCAGTACGTGAGTCCGTTCCGCAACGTTGTTAATGATGTCAACGATAGAGCTAATTTCTTGTGAACGTTCACCTAATCGCTTAATCCGTTTTTCCGTTTCATGAATGGTTTCACGAATTTCGCCCATCCCTTCAACCGTGCTGGTTACTGTCGCAAGTGCCGTTTGGGTGGTGCGTACCGCCTGTGCCGCGATTTCGTTACATGATTGTGCAACTTCTGCAATCTTGTTCATTGCCTCAGATGCTGCTTCAAGTTCTTCCATGGTGGTATCAACGATTTCACGTTCTTCCTCTGCCACCTTGGATACATTCTCACCCTGCGTTTTTACTTGCTGAGAAGCGGTTTCAACTTCCTCTGTAATGCGTCTTACGTTGAGCAATACTTTTGAAGTCTCAGTCGCCATCTGGTTAATCGCATCAGCCAGCGGGCCTGTTACGTCTTCGGTTACAGGTACTTGTACGGTCAAATCCCGTTGCGATAACTGGAATGAGGCTTTCAATAATTCAATAATCGAGTTATTGAGCATCTCATTTTCTTTCTCTGCTTTCGCAAGTGCGGATAAACGATCATCAAGCAAGCCGTTAAACGCATCGGATAAGGTTTCGAGTTCGTCACCTGTTTGAATATCTGCCCGTGCCGTGAAGTCACCTTCTGCAACTTTACTTACCGTTTCTTCCAAGTGACTAATCGGTGCTGCAATCCGACCAAAGAATAAGAAACCTGCCGCGCCTCCAAATATTAAAATCACTAACGCGATTGGTACTGAACCATATTGAATCGCATTGGTTAAAGCTTGTAAGCGTTCTAAAGATTCTTCCTCTGAAATATCCGAGAAAATCGCCCATTGCAAACCCGGTACGTTAATCGGTGCAAATGCAGAAAGTACGAAGTCGCCCCGATAATCAGGGAACATATCAAAACCTGTCACACCTGAGAAGGCATTACGTGTACCGGGGTTATCCACTTTTTGCAGCCCCACACTGGTATCTTTTAAGTCAATGTTAGCAATAATTTCTGGCGATAATTCGGCTTGTTCAATCGCAGCAAGATAACCTTCTTTATCCTCAATCAACATACGGCTGTCATTACGCATTGTACCGTCAGAGGCAACAACATAGGTTTCACCTGTGCGTCCTGATTCTTCCCCACGCCATGCACGGTTGTAAGTCATAATGTCATTGATAGTATGAATCGCTAATTCAAAAACGAGTACGCCAATCCGTTTTCCTTTATCAAATAAGGGTGTGCCAATAAAAGCCACAGGGTTTTGGTAAGCAGGGAGATAAGATGCAAAGTCCACAATAATAAATTCATCAGGAGAAGCTTTACTCATGCGTTCAAATACACGTCCAATACCTGTTTTTGAAAAAGGCCCATCATTCAATGAGGTGGCAAAATCAATTTCTTTACGCACGGAATACACAATATTACTGCTATCCACATCGACTAAGAAAATATCTTCTAAGTTAAAACGGCTTTGATATTCTCTAAATTCACGATGATGTTGGCGATGTACGTTGGTGTAACTGGAGCTATCTGATGCAGAGAACAGCTCACTTTTTGTACCTAATGGATTATCATTTTCTGCGATATAAAAATATTGTAGAGCCAAACTATTATCATCTAATTGATTCAGCATCGCTGCCATATCAGGTGCGGGGTCTACGTTTAAAGTTTCATATTCCTGGACAAATTCATCAAGATAGAATCCTTCTAATGCTTCAGTATATTCATCAAAAGGTAATGCTTGAGGGAAGGATGGCCCTTCGTCAACCGCTTGCATTCCTGCTTCTTCGGCAAAATTGGGGAATGTATGTTTAAACTCTTGCATCGCGCCCACCGTGCCTTTTGCATCAGCAAAGGTCAATAATTGGTTGGCGACTTGGTTGAAATAACCTTCAATTTGTTGTTTTTTAGTATCACGGATCGAGGTAATGTGACTTTGCGCACTCTCGGTCAAAGCTTGTTGACCCAAGTCACCCGCAATCTGGCTGGTAAAATAGGCCGTAATTACTACAGGTAGCAACGCGAGAATCGCTGAACCGATAAACATCTTTTGTTTTAGCTTGAGTTTCATGGGCAGGTCTCCATTATTCTGTAGACTCCTTTAGCGTTGTCAATTTAAGCCGCGACTTTTTTTACGAGTGATTCAAAAAAACCAAAATGGTCAAAGTTAAACCACACTTCACCTTCTTTTTCATAACCAATTGAGGTAAATTGCTGAATAGCATCAGGTAAGACGGGCTGTATCTCTAGTTTATCTTCATTGGTAAATGCAATATGAATTGGTAATGCTTCGATTAAAATCGCGCCTGCCTTTTCACCTTCACCTAAAATTAATAACATGTCTTTTCTACGTCGATTTTCAGTCTTGGGCAAACGTAATAAATCATATAAATCGAATACAGGCACTAAGTTACCACGTAAATTGATTAAACCTAGTAGCCATTCTGATGTGTTGGGAATCGCGCACACTTGCTCCAATTCTTTTAACTCACTAATAATGTTCTCACCAATCAATAAGCCAATATTCGCAATCCGAAATCCCATGCGTCGACTGATTTCTGATTGAGCTAAACCCCAAGCGGCCTCTTCTGCTTTTCTATTTAAAGGGCGTGTAAGCGCACCGCTGGGTGGCTGCCATGGGGTATCGGTAGTAGGAATGGAAACTCTTTTATCTTCGTCCATGATGATGCTATTTGGCTTTGGTCACGTAAGACTGTAGTGGTTTGGAGTTAAAATGTACTAGAGCTGGGGTACGACCAGGATAAGACACCCAACTGGTAAATGGTTCGCTACCAATCAATTCATGGCGTTCTGCAAAGTAACGAATATGACGCATTGCTTGGCGCATCAAACGGTCATTACGAATCGCGGATAAACTTTTAATTGGGGTATCGTTTAACTCAACGCTGCTGAGTTGATTAGCGAAATCTTCAGGTTCAATGCTGGCGAGCTGTGACATTGCACGAATCGTACTGCCTTTACGCGAACCTTGTAACCGTTCCACAACTGAGAACCACGCTGAAAGTAATGCTTGGCTAAATTGAGGGTTTTCTTGCAATACTTCACGTCTGGCGACCAGTAAATACATAATTTCATTTGGAATTCGACGGCTGTCAAACATGAGTTGGGCTTGTTGCTCATTAATTAATTTGGCTGAGTTTGGGTTGCCTGCCACAACGCCATACACTTCACCACTGACAAACATAGTTGGAATATCAATATCGCGGGTATTTTGAATATTAACACGGTCAAAATCGATTTGATTTTTAATCATGTAACGCTCTAATAAATAGTGGCGCGAGGTGTTTTGAGACAAGGCGATTTCTTTATCTCGTAAATCAAAGTGCTCAGCATCGCCATTAACCAATAAGGTTTCATTGCCGTTGCTGTAGCCCATAACCAGAATCACGTCGGCTTCAATATCTTCACGTACAAAATTGGCAATCGCATCAATATTACTAATGGCTACGGCATGTACTTCACGATTAATAAATTTTCTAATCGTACTGGAATAATCACCTGTGACAAACTGTACATCAACATTGTATTTATCACGATATTCTTGGAACGCACCCTCTTCATTTGCTAAATACCAAGGCATCCACGCAATATAAGGGGCAACCGCTAAACTGAGCGAAACCAGTTCTTTGGGGTTATTATTTACATTGTTGTTATTATTTTCAGTTTCATCCCCACCGACTAAATTTTGCATATATTCACAGCCAGTCAGAGACAATATGACCAGTGTTGTTATGAATAATCGGATGAGGCTTTGCTTGGTTAAACTGGGCATTGGGTTAAGCTCCCTCTTTATCTTTAAAGTACTTGACGAGCGTGTTATTCCTGAATAATACGATATTTTTTGTAACTATTTTGCTTATGTTTAAACACGAAGCTAAACATCGTCAGTTTTGTTCAAACACTGTAGCATAGGATAGTAAAAAATTTTACAAATAACAAGTTACATTCATCTGTTGATGCAATATATTAACTATGTTGTGTAACTTATGGCAAGCATAAACATTTTATGTATTTTCCTATATGCAATTAGGTTGGTTTTAGGAATGAGAATTAACTTAAGTATTTAGGGAATAAAATTTAATCAGTTAAGCTAAAGAGCGGCCGACGTTATTCACGCAAAATGAATCGTACACTCCTAAAAGACAGCTTACAGCCCTGAATAATTATTCATAATTCATAAGCACCAACGTTGCTTGACATGCCTCAGCAGGTGTTTTGCTTTTGACTAAAATATCCAACATTTTTTCTAATACTTCTTTTTGAATATTACGGGTAATAAATACAATTTGGGTCAACGGTTTTGATTTTGGCCATTTTTCTAAAGTCGTTGGTGGTTGAAAAATATGCTGTACGCCTTGTACAACCACAGGTAAATCGGTCTCTTCTGTGTATACTAAGCCTTTAATTCTTAATAAATCTTTCCCACGCAAAGCCGTCAACTGTTGAAACCAAAGATTTAAAATTTTCCATGACAATGGCTTATCGTATTCTAAGCAAAACGATTGAATATATTCATCATGCCGGATTTCATTGTGATAGGAATAATCAAATTGCTGTGTGCCGTGATGGTGTGTCATTGGCTGATGGTAAGCTTCTGCTTGTAACCATTGTCGTACGTCCAAAGATTTAGTCGATGGGTTATATAATCCTGCGCTAAATAATTGTTTCACATCCACATTACCGTTAACACTTTCTAACATCATCGCACCGGGGTTCAGTGTATGCAGGCGTTGTTTTACTTGTTCAACGATATCAGGCTCAACTAAGTCCGTTTTGGTCAAAATGACTCGGTCAGCCACCGCAGCTTGCTTTACAGTTTCATAAAATTCTTCAAACTGTTGTTGAGCATACATGCAGTCAACGGTTGATAATACACTATCTAAATGGAATTTGGTTTTTAAAGTTTCATCATCTAGCAAAGTATGAATAATCGGCGCAGGATCGGCTAGGCCTGTGGTTTCGATAATCACCCGCTCAAAATAAGTGATTTCACCTGCTTGACGCTTTTGATATAAATTTTCTAGTGTTTCTACCAAATCGCCACGAATCGTACAACAAACACAACCACCATCCATAATCATCACATCTTCAGTGGCTGATTCTATCAATAAATTATCAATGCCGACTTCACCAAACTCATTAACCACCACCGCAGCTTTTTGCATATCTGGATGTTTTAGCAGTTTATTTAGTAACGTGGTTTTGCCACTTCCCAAAAAACCCGTGATAACAGCAACGGGCAGATAATCAGTTGGAGGAGCAAAGGTATTTAAAGTTGTACTCATGGTCATCAGTATAAAGCAAATTAATGGACTTGATTATATAGCCAAATGCAAAGAAAGAAAATCGAACATTAGTCAAAGTCAAAAAAGCAGTTGAATTTTAAATACACATCACTTGACTGATTCCAGTGCGTTTAGCCTATTTCAATTCCTGTTTATATCAGCTAAGCTAATGTAAATATCCAGTTAATGGAGGCTTTGAAATGATACGGTTTATATCTATTTTTCTTGCAATATTGTCATTAACACCTTATGTGATGGCGATTGACTGCAAGCTCCCATCAACAGCTATGACTCAAGTCATTTGTGGAGATTATCGACTCAGTCGGGCAAATGAGCATTTAGAGCAGCTCTATCAGCAACAAGCATTAAAAACGGGTGACGCTGAGGATTTGCAAAAATCATGGTTAGCCAGTTTAGAGCATAATTGTGAGGCAAAAAAAAAGGATTGTCTACGCCAACAATATGAGCAACATATTCGAGAACTCAGTCAGAAAACATGGCAGTTTCCAGCACAAATTCATCCTGAGCTAGCATCATTCCAATTTGAATTAGTGGGGATTGCTGATGAAGACACCGCACACGTTCAAAAAATCATTATTTCTAATCAAGACGGGTATCATCAGACTTTGATTATTGAGCATGTATCAGACATGTTAAAAGAGACTGAAACGCTTTGGCTGGATAGCGGTGAAGGCTTTAAAATTGAAGATGTTAATTTTGATGGTTATAAAGATATTCGTTTGATGGAATTATTGCCAGCGGGCGCAAATGTACCTTATTTATGTTGGTTATATCAGCCTGAACAAAAGCAATTTGAGTTTAATAAACAATACAGTCAACTAGCCCATTTAACGCTTGATATAGATAAAAAACAGGTTATTTCACAGTATCGAATTAATGCAGTTGAACACGGGATAGATTATTATTCAGTAAATCAATACAAACTCATTTTAATACGGCAAGAGTTGCTTAAATATGTGAAAAATAAGGAAGATGAATTAGAATTATTTGAGCTTGTAAAAGAACGGGTTGGTGATGAATTACAAATTACCAGCCAAAAGCTTATTCAATGATAAAAATAGTGTATTAACATCATTTTTATCAATATTCGCCGAATTAGTAAAAAACAACAATGAATCATAACCATGACAACCATGCCTAACACAGGTGATATTTGCCCGATTTGTAAACAAAGCATCTTAATTTTATCAAATCAACAATGCAAGGATTATATTAGTAAACAGGTTTTTAGCTTGTTAAATTGTCCGCATTGTAGCTGTTATGTTACCTCTGGCAATATGCAGCAAGATTATTATGGACAGGCTTATTATAATTCTAAAAAAGGTAAATTCAGTCCACTGATTGAGAATATTTTTAGGTTCAATCATCAACGCAATGCCACACAATTTTTTAAACGCTTTCAACCCAAACGGATTTTAGAAATTGGCTGTGGGCGGGCTTATTTATTAAAAGAGCTTAAACAATTAGGTTGTGAAGTCTATTGCTTTGAATCTGATGAAGCGGCTGATTGGATTTTAAATAATCCTGATGTGAATATGCTGACTGAGAAGAAACTAGATTTTCCTGCTCAATATTTTGATTTAATCATTTATTGGCATGTTTTTGAACATTTAGCTGATCCTGTTGCCTCTTTGCGTCGTATGAGTTTGATTTTGGCAGATCATCAGCGTATTTGTATCAGCGTCCCAAATGCCGCGAGTTATCAAGCTCGATTGAACTTAACCACATGGTTTCACTTAGATGTGCCACGCCATTTGTACCATTTTACGCCTAAAAGTCTAGTAATGTTGTTAGAGTCTGAAGGCTATGAAATTGAATCAATTGAAGCGGGTGATATGATTCAAAATTTATATGGTTGGTTGCAAAGTGCAGCGAATCGTTTTACACCATCAGAAATCAATGGTTTTTACCGATTTTTACAAGGCGGTATACCCCTAAAAACCCTATCTAAATCAGTATTAGCCATACAATTAATAACCAGTATTATTTGGATACCTGTTGGCATTATTGGCTATATTATTGAAACTTTAGCAGGCAAACATGGTTCAATTACAGTTTATGCTCGTAAAAAGCCATAAAAGGTATTTATTACGCTTATAAGACATATTGGTAGATTGATCTAAAAAAATTCTTGTTCCTACATGGCATGTCACGGCCATTAAGTTAATGGCTAAAAACAGGTTTTACGTTGTCTCGTTCCAGTAAGCTTCGTTGAAATGCAGTCCAGACGCGCCGCGTCATGAATATACTCGATAGTTTTGTTTCTTGCCGTTGGAGTAACTGGGTAGGTATTCCCACAAAACTTGTGGGAATGAGCAAAAGTTGCAAGAAAAACATCAGCTTTTTGAGCTGAGATTTTTATGCAGTTTCTGTAATATCTCTTCTCAAATCGGATAAAATTTGTTCACCCTGCTCTTTAGAAGCCAAATCAACCACACAAAATGTTTTAAACTGATAAGCAAGGCGGAAATCGTTTGACAGATGACGGTGATTCCAAGACATACCCGATATACATGAACCTGGAGAGGCCGATAACTCAATGGTTTCAAGATGAAGGGCTCTTGCCATGCCCACTTGATCTCCTTTTGTCCAAGTTCTGGACGCTTCATTCAATTCACCCGTTTCAATATTAAGTTTAGCTGTCTGAATAGAACACTTCAATAACTCTCCGTATTCAAGCTGAACACCTGTGACTACAGTAATATTATTAAAATTATCAACATCATCATCAGTATCCATGTTAACACTAACCTGATAAGGGGTGTTATCAGCTGTGCGACCACCCCGTCTCATGTCAGGATTAGCAGAACGTTTCCAGTCGCTAGATTCCAGCGTTACACCAAAGGGCTGTGGTTTTGCTTGTTTGATCTCCACGTAAAGATTTTTGGTATATGGTTCATCAGGTGTGTTAGGTGGTTCAAGGTAAAAGCGAATGCCCGTAACAACCATGCCTTCATCAGCAACATTATTTGCATAATCATAGTATTGCACTGGGCTTCTTTTCAAGTCCATGATCCCTCCAGGAAGGGCAGCACTTCGTTGATTATTATTCACTTCAAACTGTGGATTCAGTGTGGAAAGGAGAGGAAATCCCTGTTGCTCCAACTGGTTGCCATAGGATTCTTGGCCACGTTCCAGAAGATCATCACTGATTTCATCAAGAACAGTGCGAGCGTTCATATAGCAAGCGTAAGCCATTCCCTGTATTTGGAAAAGATAGAGCATATATTGGTAGAGGAGCTGATGCTTGCTTTGCTTAAGATGACCATCTCCTGTTTCAACGCTACCCAGATAATCAACGTATTCAACCCAAAGGGATTGATGGGATGGCGTGGCACTCTCCAAAATAGCCGACTCAATGTAACTGAGCGCCCTGTCCATTTCATCCTTCGTGTCCGAAGCCCATTGTGCTCGTTTTTCTGGGGTATCATAATCTGGAGAATCAAAACGTTGCAGTTGAGCATAGCGAAAAAGAATTGCCTGAAACTGAGGAATGATCGTCTCCTCCACTGCTTGCCATTCGATAGTTCCTAAGAGGTATTCAAGGGAATTTTTAATTTCATTTTGCCCTTTTAGCAGATCATCAAGCTGTTGTTGCATCCATTTAGTGTCATCCTCTTCAGGTTCATCACGAATTTTATCCGCAAATTCTTTAACACTAAATGCAGTACTAACAATACCTTTAATAATTCCTATTACACTCATTATAATGCTTCTCCACTTTAATTAGAATAAAAGTTTATTACAATTAATAATAAATCATCGAAAATGAAAAATTCAATTTTTAATGATAAATATATTAAATAAAAATGTCAAGAATTAAAAAGGGGGGGGGTTGTATATAAGTAGTGGTTTTTAATCTTATTAGGAATAATAATGAGGTTAAATCTAAATAATGGCAGTTTATCCAAAGTGCGGATCAGGGAGTTGTGTAAAAAATGGAACGATATATAATAAAAAGCTAAAAATGATGTGTAAAGAGTGTGGAAGAGAGTTTGTAAAAGAGTGAGAAAAAGCAGGTATAACAGCAGAAAAAAGAGAGTTAGTAGATAAATTTCTATTTACTCGTTCTCAAACTCAATTTTAGGAATACTTGTCTTGCAATATCAGCTTGCTAAAAGTCTTTCTTGTAAAGTAAAACTTTTAGAACAGGTATTATTAAGTAGAGAGGCTGTAAAAGAACTCACTTTTTTTGATTTAGGATTCTGTAAAGTCAATAGCTTACAAATATTAAAATCATTGTTTTTACAGTTCTTTTACAGCCTCAGAATTTAGGAATGAGCTACCTTCTTCAGCTATTTTTTAGTTTCTTCTTTGTTCCACCAACGGTTTGGATTATTGTCTCCAGCATTAGTTGCTTGAGTGCGCCATAATTCCTTAACATACACAACAGGTTCTTCATAACTATGTGCTTTATACATTGCATTGACCGCTTTTTGCAGTAATTCATTATCGTGAGGAATAGAAAAAGTAATGCGAGTTGAAGGGTCTTCTAAAGCAGCAGTATGTTTCCCACCTTTAGAATTACCTTTTGGGCGGAAGTGTTCCAAACCCGGTGAATCAATATACAAAACTTGATCGTATTTTTTACCATAATCTAAACTAACCGCTGCAACAAGAGCTTCTATCACTTTATTGACATTGGCATTAGGCACATGAATTTCAACTAAATAAACATGTTGAAACTGGTAACCATCTCCTTTAATTTGTTCAGGTGAGGTGTTAGGTAAAGATGATGGTTCAAGCCCATATGATGGAGAAGTTGTAAAGCCCATTACTAACAGCGCACCATAAACTACAGTTCTAATTGATTTTTTGGCACTCATGAACATTTTCCTTGGTGTGAGTTAAAAATTAAATATGAATTATTAAAAAGCTAAAGATACAATCTACTACGCAAAATAGCCAATTTAGTTGTTAAATTGATATTCATCCACGTTGGTATAAAACAACGATACTTCTTGGTCCATTTTAATATCTTGCAATGCAATTAAATGTGCCCACAGCCCTGTTTCTGTTTTTATCCATTTAATATAAGCATTTGGTGTCTCCTTATGATTACATAGTGATGACAGCCCAAATACAAAATATCCATCAATATTATCATGTTGCTCATATTCTGATGGCAAAACAAAATAATATTTAGCAACACTGGTTGAATCTATCATTGCTCTTTGCTCAGCAGGAAAGGAGGCAGATGGCACACGCTCAATAACAGTATCTTTAGGTATGGTTGTGGTTGCAACGACTCCACGCCCTTTATTAGGAAATAGTTGAACTGCAATCATAAATAATCTCTATAATGTGAAAATAAAAAATACTGTCTAGGTAATAACTTTCACTTGATAACGTCGGCTCATTTGCTGTTGCCATGTTGTATAGTTGAGTTCTAACCACTCCATATCAGCAAGTTCACCATTGGGTAACGCCCATGATTTATATAAAACTTCCTTGGTTGAGAAGCCTAGTTTTTTGGTCATATTAATGGAGTTTTTATTTGAGCATAAAATAGTGGCGGCAAGCGTGTGTAATTGCAATTGTGTAAAACTATATTCAATTATCAGTCTTGATACGAATCGACCTAAGCCCTTAAATTTTTGATTTAAAATCGCAATACCAATTTCAGCCGTGCGCTCATCTTGGTTAAACCCTTTAAGTACCAAATAACCAACGGGTAATAAGTATGAAGCTGGATAAATACCGAAAACAATAGGTTGGCTGGGTTTGGAATAAGATAGTGCATATTCTGAAATCGCATCGAGAAAACCTGTTATATCATTATCTTCAAAATACGTATCCCAACCCATTAAATCTGGTAATTGAGGATGTTGAGCAAGTTTTATTAAATGTTTAACATGTTCATCTAATATAGGACTGATGTGAAATTCAAAACCTGAGATAGGCTGTTCAAATGATATTTGCATAACTAATGACCGAGAATCCTGATAGATTGACTATTCTTTTGCTGTAGGTTGTTGATGTTTAATAAAAGGCAATAATGTATTGACCAAACCTGCGGTTGAACCTAAGTAAAAAATGCTCATGCTGGTTGCCAAACCAAAATGCAGTATATACACACCACCAATATTCAACATACCAGGTACGATACTTAACCATAAATTATTATCCATCGTACTCTCAAATTCATCCATGAGCTTAAATAATGCTTCCAAGGAGGACAGAGAGCCATTGAGCAAAATAATTTGTGCGGTGTCAGTTGCTGCACTGGATGCACCTTGCATGGAAATAGAAATTTGGGCAGATTTTAACGCAATTGCATCATTAATTCCATCTCCAATAAAACACACAAATTTGCCTTCATCACGTAGTTGTTTTACTAAATCAGCTTTTTGTTCAGGTAGGGTTTCTGCAAAATAATGTTGAATGCCCAATTGATTAGCAATATTACGTGTGGGTTGCTCATGGTCTCCAGAAATAATATAAGTGCTTAAACCACGTTGATGCAAATAATCAATCAGTTGCTGTGCTTCTGGGCGAATGCTGGGCTGCATTTCTAAAATTCCTGCCAATTCATCGTTAATTGCTACATAAATAAGTGAATGCCCCTGTTGTTCTGCTTGTTGTTGGATGAGATTAACTTGAGGACTGAGTACGACATTTTCGCACTGCATAAAACGGGCACTACCCACACAAATATTGTGCTGCTGCACTTGTACCTTAATACCGTAACCAACGATACAATGAGTTGAATCTGGAACATGTAATGGGACTTGTTGAACTGTGGCCTTATCAATAATAGCTTTTGCGATCGGATGGATTTGACGGTATTCTGCACTGGCAGCATAGCTTAGTAATTGATTTTCATCATTATAATTTTCAAATAAATGAATAGCTCCAATCGCTGGTTGTTCAAGGGTTAAAGTACCTGTTTTGTCAAACACAATGGTATCTACTTGGTGCAGTGATTCTAAAATACGCCCATCTTTGATTAAAATGCCTTGATGTGAAAAAATTTGCAGATAATTCAAAACACTAATAGGGCCATAGACCATCATACGATAACCTAATCCTGACCACAGAGTTGCCATCGCAGCCACAGGACCTATAAGCATAAGTGCCAATCCACTTGCCCCTAGCTCGATTGGTAATAGATTATCAGCAATACTTTTCCCACGTAATACTAAATTTTCTTTATAACTTTGGGTGTTATTGAGAATATGGCCTATTTTAGCGGCAACTGTCTCATTACCAGCAGTTTGCACTTCAATATGAATACGCCCTGTTAGCACTAAGGTTGCAGCAAATACCTCATCACCTAAGTTTTTTTCTACTGCAATACTTTCACCTGTTAATATATGCTGATCGATGCTAGCAGCCCCTTTTTGAATGATGCCATCGACAGGAATTATTTCTCCTGCATAAACAACAATAACATCATATTTTTGTATATTCTCAAAAGGAACTTTGATTTCAATACCTTGTTTTTCTAGCCAAACATGAGTGGGTTGTTCAGAAAAAATATTAATTAACTGCTTTTTTGACATTTCTTCGGTTTTTTTGACTAATTTCACCATAAAATCACTAGCTAAAATGCCTATTGTTGCTAGGAATAGGTTACCTGTTATCATCATACTGATTGCTAGTAGCAAAGACATGACATAAATTGTAATGTAATGTCCCTGTTTTATGTCTAACCATGTCGCATAAATGAAATTTTGTGCTAAATATAATGCCGCTAAACTGCCGAATAGATAGAATGCAGGAAAACTAACGCCTAATAAAACTAAGCCAATAGCTGTGGTTGGTAAGATTAAATCCTTAATTTTGGGGGTTGGCTGAGCTAATAACGTATTTTGTATATTTTGTAGCCAATTTTTATGCTGCTTAACCGTCGGCATTTTTTTAGAATCAATGGCTTTTTTATCTTTAGAACCAGAACTAAGCCAAGCGATTGTGCCACCTAATATAGCTAACTCAATTAGCATAAAATTCCTTATTAAAAATAATGTGTTTTAGATTGGGCATTGCGTTCAGTGGCCTCTCAAATAACAAAAAGGGTTTTCGCTGTTTACCTGATATTATTTTGCTGGAATTAGATTTGATATATAGTCGTTTTATTTTAAAGTGATACAGGACTGGCAGTCCTTGATTTTAAAAGTGATTGATATTTAAAGTATAAAAGGACTGCC
>JADGDW010000222.1 GCA_016744725.1 Candidatus Albibeggiatoa sp. nov. BB20
ATGTAGTAATAATCTGTTTCAAATTGTTTTGTGTTCATATATTCCCCAGTGCTAGGCAAAGCTTATTTAATTCATAAGCTATTCTATTTTAAGAACATACGTAGTTATAAATTGGATCAATACCAGTTACAGAATACCCGTTAGGACTTTTAGATTTAATTTAGAGTACTTCCTAATATGCTCAGATCAGTTTGGCATGTATGGTTTATGTTCTTTTTTTAATCTTTGCATCATCTAAATTAGGTAAGATGTTAGCCATCAGGATAACTATTTCCTCGAAGAGTCTCGACCTTCATAATCTATGACAAAACAACGAGACGAGTATAAATGCGATTTTTTTAGAAGATATTACTTTTATTGTCTTAAATCAATTCAATCTAAAATCCAAAATACTCAAAGCTATGGCATAATATAGCATTTACCGAATAATAACCAAGGATTGATATTGTATGGATTTTCTAATTGCAGCCGCTCATGCAGAAGGTGCAACCGCGACTCAAGGTGGTGGATTCGCAAGCTTTATTCCCCTAGTCATTTTGATTGTGGTGTTCTACTTCCTTTTAATTCGTCCACAGCAACAACGAGTTAAAGATCACAACAATATGGTCACATCACTACAAAAAGGTGATGAAATTGTAACCAATGGTGGCTTATTAGGTCGAATTATTGATATTGGTGAAAATTTCATTCAAATCCAAATTGCGCAAAATACTGAGGTGAAGATTCAACGCCAAGCAGTATCTTCCATTATGCCAAAAGGTACAATGAAGAACTTATAAGCAACAATGCAAAATAGGGCAAATTTTATCGTCTTATTTATAAAGATGGAAAGCCCTGTGCCCATGACAAAAGGATGTAATAACAAACAATGAATCATTACCCACTTTGGAAAAATTTACTGATTGTATTTGTAATTGCTGTATGTACCTTGTACGCGTTGCCAAACTTATTTGGTGAAAACCCAGCTGTACAAATTTCTGCTGGTTATGCTCGCGATACAAAAATGGATGAAAATGTAAAAGATAAAGCGTTAGCTAAATTGAAAGCGGCCAATATTGACTACATTCAAGTTGAATTGGACGAAAATCAATTGTTAATTCGCTTTGCGGATACAGAAGTGCAATTAAAAGCATACTCTTTATTAAAAGATGATATGGGTAAGGATTTTGTCGTTGCACAAAACCTAGCCCCTGCCACACCGAGTTGGCTGGCTGCATTAGGCGCGAAACCAATGTATTTAGGTTTAGATTTACGTGGTGGTGTCCATTTCTTAATGGAAGTGGATATGGATGAAGCGATTAAGCAAGATGAAGAGCTGCTTATTGACGAGCTTAAATTGGTTTTTCGTGAAAAGAAATTATATAACCAAGGCCTACAACGTTCACGAAATCAAGGTATTAAAGTCTTATTTAGAGAAGCAACATATCGTGATAAAGCAAAGCAATTATTAGCTACAGATTATCAAGATTTAAAAGTCGTGGAATATGGCAGTGCAGAAGAATATGGTTTGCAATTTTCATTTACCGATAGTTCACTGACTCAGCGTCGTCGTGATGCCTTACAACAAAACATTACCACATTACGTAACCGTGTCAATGAATTAGGGGTGGCTGAGCCTGTGATTCAACAACAAGGTGATGAGCGTATCATCGTACAATTACCAGGTATTCAAGATACCGCACGGGCTAAAGAAATCTTAGGTGCGACCGCCAGTTTAGAATTCCGTTTGACCGAAGGTGATTATCAAAATTGGATGGATGCGGAAAATAATGGGACTAAACCACGTGGTTCAAAATTGTATCATCGTCGTGATGGTTCACCCGTCTTGTTGAAAAACAGTGTCATTGTTTCTGGCGATCAAATCACCAATGCAACTTCTGGTTTTGACCAAAATAGTGGCTCACCTGCAACCCACGTGACCTTAAATGGCAAGGGTGGCAAACGCATGTTAAAAACAACCACTAAAAATGTCGGCAAACCGATGGCGGTTGTGTTTATTGAATATCAAATGGAAACCAAAGTCATTAACGGTCAGACCATCAAATCAACCAAGAAAAAAGAAGAAGTGGTTAACATTGCTACGATTCAAGAGCCATTCGCAAATAATTTCCAAATCACAGGTTTAGGCGCGAAAGAAGCCACTAATTTAGCCTTGATTTTGCGTGCAGGTGCGTTGAAAGCCCCTATGGAAATTGTTGAAGAACGTACGATTGGCCCAAGCTTGGGTAAAGAAAATATTGCTCAAGGTCAACTCTCTATTATTATTGGCTTTCTTATTGTGATGGTATTCATGGTATTACGTTATAAAGTATTTGGCATGGCTGCTAACATTGCATTGTTGATGAACGTGGTGATTTTGATTGCTTTATTGTCTTTATTACAAGCGACTTTAACTTTACCAGGTATGGCAGGTATTGTATTAACACTGGGCATGGCAGTTGATGCTAACGTTTTGATTTTTGAGCGTATCCGAGAGGAAATGGCCAATAATAGCTCGCCACAAGCCAGTATTTTTGCAGGTTATGAAAAGGCCTTTGGCACGATTGCCGATGCGAATATTACTACTTTGATTGCAGCCGTGATGTTACTCAGTTTTGGTACAGGGCCAATTAAAGGTTTTGCTGTGACCTTATCACTAGGCATTATCACTTCAATGTTTACTGCGATTTTAGTCAGTCGTGCAATTATCAACTTGGTATATGGCAATAAATCTAAAGTGAAATTAGCCATCTGATTAAATGAACAATGCACAGTGAACAATTAACAGAAACGTAAAACCTATTTAGGAAATGCGTAAATTGCTCTTAATTGTTTGCTGATTACAGGTAAAAATATGAATATTCTGAGTCGTTTTGATTATAGCTATGATTTTCTTGGTAAGCGTAAAGCTGCTGCCGTGGTCTCTGGTATTTTGATACTGATTTCTTTAGTGTCGATTGGGATTAAAGGTCTGTCTTATGGCGTTGACTTTACTGGGGGTACGTTAGTTGAAGTAAGCTATAATATTCCTGCTGAGTTAGACAAAGTGCGTACTTTGTTACATTCCAATGGATTTGAAGATGCGGTGGTACAAAATTTTGGGACAACTAAAGATGTGTTGATTCGTTTAGGCGTGTATGAAGACATGAAAAATGACCAACTCAGCAGCAAAATTTTAACCTTATTACAACAACAAGACCCTGATGTTGTAATGCGTCGAGTTGAATTTGTTGGGCCTAAAGTCGGTGGTGAATTGGTTGAAAAAGGTGGGATGGCAATTTTACTCACTTTATTCGGGATTTTGATTTACGTTACTTTGCGTTTTGAATACCGTTTTGCATTTGGTTCAATTGCGGCGTTGATTCACGATACTGTGATTACAGTCGGCTTTTTCTCCTTATTAGGTTTAGAATTTGATTTGACCGTATTGGCTGCGGTGTTGGCGGTAATTGGTTATTCATTGAATGATACGATTGTGGTATTTGACCGTATTCGTGATAATTTCTTGAAAATGCGTAAACAAAACGCTGAGCAAGTGGTGAATAGATCCATTAACCAAATTTTAGGTCGTACAGTAATGACCTCGGTTACAACATTATTGGTATTATTGGTATTATTCTTTGCAGGTGGTGAATTGATTCACAATTTTGCAGTTGCCTTGATTGTCGGTGTGGTTGTTGGTACTTATTCTTCAATCTACATTGCAAGTGCTACCGCGTTGTATTTAGGTATTAGTAAAGCGGATTTGATGCCTGTGCAGAAAGAAGGTGCACCTGTTGTAGACGATCTTCCTTAAAACAGCCTTTATTGTCATGCTCTGAGCGTGTAAAAGAATTTCATTTTTTGTATTGTCGAGAACGCAAAATCAGTATTACGATTCAAAAACAATGCACAATGGTATTCTTTTTCAGCCTCTTAGCATGGTAATGCAACTGAGATGTTTCTTGTCATATCTTCACTTCCAGCTAATTCATAATGAAAACACCTACAAAAAAACAATTGCTCAATATTAATATCATATCGGGATTATTGCTTATTCCATTTCCTATGTTTTTTATCGGTGCAGGCTTTTTATTTAGTGCCCCCGGTTCTGAGTATGGCATTATCAACAACCTGATGTATTACAGTATTATCACTTATCCTGTCAGTTTTTTATTTGCGGTTTTAGGAACATGGTTAGGTTATAAACGCGGCAAAAATGTATTTGCTTGGTATATAAGTTTGCTACCCTTTTTAAATATATTGGCATTTTTAGCAGGTTTAGCAGTTATCATTTTGGCTTGTGATGGGTCTTTGGTTTGTTACTAATAGGTATTAACAATTATTCCCATTTTCGGCAAAAACCGCGTATCATATTGCTCACATTTCAACCCATGCCCATCACATAGACATTGCAGTATCTTATGAGTTTTGGCCTACTACTATTTTTCTGCGCGTTCCTACTATCATGGGGCTTAACCGCCTATTTATCCCATATTGCTCTGCAACGCGATTTAGTTGATTCTCCAAATCACCGTTCTTTGCATACGCAACCCACGCCACTTGTAGGTGGTCTTGCGATGTTGATTTCATTGATGGCCACGGTTTTACTCGCAAGCTTTTGGATGCCTGATTTACTCATCGTTGTGCCACATCAATTTTGGTTGCCGTTGTTGTTTGTGGCAAGTATTTCTTGTATAGATGATTATCGCTCAATATCAGCAGGTTTACGATTATTGGTGCATTTTATTGCGGCCTTTTGGTTATTGTCTGATTGGCAAATTTGGATTCAATGTATTTCTCTACCCATGTTTGCAATTATTTTACCGCCTTTTTTAAAACTTATTGTTTCTAGCTTATTTATTGTATGGATGGTCAATTTATACAATTTTATGGATGGAATGGATGGCTTTGCAGGCGGAATGGCTGTGATAGGGTTTGGTACATTAGCGATTCTGGGCAGTTTAGTGGGTGCGCATGAATTTGTTTTATTAAATACGCTGATTGTTGCGGTATCTCTAGGATTTTTAATGCTTAATTTTCCACCTGCAACCGTATTTATGGGCGATACAGGTTCATCCAGTTTAGGCTATTTGGCTGCATTGATGAGTTTATGGGGTGCATCTTGGGGTTTATATCCTGTTTGGATTGCCGTTTTAATTTTCTCACCTTTTATTGTTGATGCAACCATGACCTTAGTATGGCGATTCCTTGATGGAGAAAAGATATGGCATGCACATAAAACCCATTATTATCAAAGATTAGTACAACTAGGATGGGGGCATCGCAAAACCGTTTTATGGCAATATGGCTTGATGTTGGCCTGTAGTATTTCTGCAATTATTGCCGTATTTGTAACATCTTTCTGGCAATCGATTATTTTAATCAGTTGGTGTGTGATTTATATCTTGTTAGCCCAAAAGGTTGCCCATTTAGAACAGGCTGTACAAAAGACCATTTAAAGCTCATGTTCTGGTAGCAATGTAAAATGCAGCACCACTTTATCTTAAAATATTAATTATTAAAAATAAGTTTCATGCTCTAACACTACAATTTATATCACTACCTTTACAATATTACCAACAGGTATATTACAGCTTAGATGACTCAGTTTTATTAAGCTGTTTTTTAATCATAGGCACTATAGCTC
>JADGDW010000040.1 GCA_016744725.1 Candidatus Albibeggiatoa sp. nov. BB20
TCTTATCTCAAATGCTTCACAGGTCTGACGCACCAAATCCTTGACTCTTAATCCTACTTCTCCTGTTAACACTTGGTATCTATATTTCGTTACCCAAACGAAGTGATATTCGATGTTATATACTGTGTGGCTACCGTATCTGTATTCTATGTCTCATATTATAAGCCATTCTTGATAGCACTACCCAACAGTAAACTTTCAGGGGTAGCATAATGTTACCCCTTTTGATTATTTAGGATTGAGGATTAAATAATTTCTGCGTAACGACTTAACCCATCACTCTTTGCCATAAATACTGCACATTATTTTGATGTTCAGCAAATTTATCATGCTTCACTTGTGCCGATTTGTCTTGTAAAGCTAAACGATGAGTTTCAGCACGATAAGCACGATAAGCATTACCTAAACGTTCACAAGCTGATTCGGTTAACAAATCATGATCGACAAACTTACGTAACATCGGCAACATACCCGTAGTATCCAATAAACTTGGAAAATCCACAGCCCAACGCAATACACCATACTGAATCATAAATTCAATATCAACAACTCCACCAACACCTTGTTTAATATCAAATATTTCTTTGTTGCTCTTGTCTAAATTGTTACGCATTTTCTCACGCATATCACACACATCCTGTTTTAGCTTTTCAGGATCACGTTTTTGGGTAATCACTTTGCGTCGAATGGTTTCAAATTGATCCATGCAGACCTTATCACCTGCAATTGCACGGGCACGAACTAAGGCTTGATGCTCCCAAGTCCAAGCTTCCTCAAATTGGTATTTCTCAAATGAATCAAAACTGGCCACCATCATGCCAGCATTACCACCGGGACGTAAGCGAGCATCCACTTCATACAATGAACCCGCCGCCGTATTAGTGGTAATAATATGAATAATCCGTTGTGCCAACCGCATGAAAAATACACTGTTATCCACGCATTTTCCACCATCGGTCATTTGTTGGCTGCCATGACTATTGTGTACGAAAACAATATCTAAATCAGAACTATAACTTAATTCAATCCCACCAGACTTGCCATAACCAATCACACAAAATCCAGCAGTTTGTAATTCATTATCAAATTTAAATTGTGGTTTACCATGTTTGTGAGTGATAAAATTCCAGGCAATACTTAATGCTTTCTGCACAATGGTGTCAGCAATTGCACCTAAATAATCACTGGCCAATTCAACACTTAAATTACCCGATAATTCCGCCGCTGCAACATGTAACACATACGCACGTTTAAATTGGCGCAAACTATCCATTTGCATTTCTAAATCATCTAACGGTAAATGTGCCATTTGAGACTGTAAAGCACTGTCTAATTCATTGGGTTTCAGCGGGTCATACAAGCGTCTTGGGTCTAATAATTCGTCTAATAACAAAGGATAACGAGTTAGTTGAGTGGCAACCCATTGGCTAGAGACGCACAGTTTAACCAATTGTTGTAGCACTTGCGGACGCTCAATTAATAACGCCAAATACACTGAACGTTGGGCAATCGCGTTGATAAATTCTAAAGTGCGTAATAAGGCTAAATCTTTATTTTCGTCCTGGCTCGCAGTTTCCAATAATAATGGCATCACCGTATCTAAGCGTTGACGGGCACGATTGCTGAGTTTTTGTAAAGTATAGGAATTAGAAAACTCACGTAATTTTTTCAAGATATTTTCGGGTTGTTCATAGTCTACATCTACAAAGTATTGCACTACATCATCATTATCGAGTTGATTTTCCCATACACTTTGCCAAATACTATCCTGTTGTTGAGTTGGAGACTCTTCTACTTCTGGGGCAAACACTTGCTCAAACTGCCCATTGACAGCATCTAAATGTTTGGTCAATGCCAGCATAAATTCATCCCAGTGCGCATATCCCATTACATAAGCTAAACGTTGTTGGTTGAGTTCATCGCTGGGTAAGGTTTGAGTTTGTTGGTCATCAATGGCTTGTAAACGGTTTTCAGCCGTGCGTAAAAACCGATAAGCTTGCTCCAACTCGGTTGCATCTTGTTCCATCAATAATTCATATTCTTGCAATACAGCCAAGGTTTTTAATAAATTACGTTCTTGCAACGCGGGTTGACGACCGCCACGCATCAGTTGGAATAGCTGACAAGTAAACTCAACTTCTCGGATACCGCCACGACCCAATTTAATATTATTTTCCAAGCCTTTGCGATGTGCTTCTTGGTCAATCATTTCCTTCATACGCCGAAACTCACCAATCGAGTTGTAATCTAAATAGCGACGATAAACAAAGGGTTTCAACATATCAAGCAATGAGACACCTTGTTCAATATCACCTGCTACCGCACGGGCTTTGATAAACGCATAACGTTCCCAGTCACGAGCATGAGATTGGTAATAATCTTCCATCGCGGCAAAGTGCATAACTAAAGGCCCACTATCGCCAAATGGACGCAGACGCATATCAACCCGAAATACAAAACCATCGCCCGTCACTGTATTGAGCAGATGAATCACTTGCTGTCCAACCCGCAAAAAGAATTCTTGATTGGTTCGAGGTTTGCGTGGATGGTTGGTTTCACCACTTTCAGGATAGGCAAAAATCAAATCAATATCAGAGGAAAAATTAAGTTCACGTCCACCCAGTTTGCCCATACCCAGCACAATCATTTTTTGTACTTCACCTTCTGGGCTTAGTGGCGTGCCCCATTGTTTTTCCCATTTGGCATATTGGTAACGGGTGGCAGCATCAATTAGGGTATCGGCTAAATCAGACAATGCACGTAAACTTTCATCCAAACTAGCCCAACCTGCCATATCACGCCATGCAATTTTGCTCATTTCACGCCGTCGATAAGTTCGTAATTGCTGCATTACCTGATTTTCATCAGTCTCAACACTAAAATCGAGTTCAAATTTTTCATAGGGTTTAAGTAGGTAATCATCCGTGAGTAAATCATTTAACAAACCTGCTGACAAAATACAGCTTTTAGCAATAAAAGGGCTACAAGACCAGATTTTCTGAATACTGTCGAAAATGGGCTGATTTTGCTGAAGAGCTTGGATTAATTCTGGCGGTGCTTTTTGCTCAAAATCCGACCAAGCATATTGAAATGGGATTTGTAATAATTCAGGAAGCGATTGGACATCCATGAGGCATTCCTTATGATATTTGGGAGTTGCGTATTAAAGTTATTATTTTTTTGTAAATCGAAAATTCCTCTCGTAGTTTATCATTTTTCTGGGTTATTATTGGAGGGGATTGATTTGATGTTTGGTATTGAAGCGATAATAAATGCGATGATGCTTGATTGCATTTTAAGCTGCAAAGCTTATTCAGAATGATTTTGCGCAATTGTTTCGATTTTTTGCATTATTGAAAAGCAAACCAAAAACGATCAGCAATTTAGTGTATTGAATTATGTTGTTACTACCCATTCCCGTATATTACGTAACAATAAACCTTCCTCAAACAACTTAGCGCAACCGAACAAACTAAAATCATCTTAGCCTTTGACGAATACGAAGACCTGCACACCAAATTCCTGCAAAAATCACCCGAAACCACAGCCCAATGACTTGCCGCGATGCGTAGCTTCTGCAACAACAAACCCAAGCCATATTTCTATTCGTCGGCGCAATC
Source organism: Candidatus Albibeggiatoa sp. nov. BB20 (assembly GCA_016744725.1). Lineage (GTDB taxonomy): Bacteria > Pseudomonadota > Gammaproteobacteria > Beggiatoales > Beggiatoaceae > Albibeggiatoa. The sequence goes on from JADGDW010000040.1 coordinate 3,621, forward strand.
CAATTCATCAATCTGAAAAATCCCAACTAGAATGAATACTTCCCGCAAGCCAAACAATTCCCAGTCGGCTACCTCAGCGCACAAGACACCACCAAACTGGTCACTGACATTGTGGATAAAATCTACCAACTCACCACAGGACATCCCGCACTAATTCAAACGATTTGCTACGAATTGGTACGCATTGCCAATATGGCTGCCCGAAAAAACATGACCATGGACGATTTAGAAACCATCACCGAAGAACAAATACTTAAACGTGATAACAGCATGATTAACATCTTCTGGACACAATTCTGTATGCCGCTCTTTCAATAATGGCTACAACTCTATAGAGAAATGTTGGAATAAATATGGCCTTAATCTACAAAAAAAATCATATACTTATCTCCGCTTGGAGCAAGCATGGATATAAGCTATCTTCTGTACTCTGTGAGCTTTCACTCTTACTTGAATGATGGTTTAGTACGGAAACATAACTTGTATTTATGCTTTTGCACACTTATATTTTAAAAATATAAGCTTAATTTGACTCCACTGCATTGTTCTACATTAGTGCGCTGGTAATTGTTTTGCACTGGCTATGTTATATTTGGTTGATTTTGGAGCAGTAATGCAAGCACGTCCACTACAAAAAATCCTTTATCAGCATTATCTATCCGCATCATTATTACCTGTCTTTGTGGTCGAGCTGCTGTTACTTTTACTTTACTTCAGCATTATTACGCTTATTACAACTGCAACCACAGACACCTTATTAGAAAAAGCCCGCCAAGACACGCATGAAATTGCGATTCGTGAAGCCCAAAAATTAAACCTTGAATTTAGAGAAGTTTCTACACTTGCTCGTTTTATACAAATGGAACAACAGCAGTTTTTCCTTGCGCCACAAGCCTATGGTTTGCCTAATGGGCGACCTCTATTTGATATTGCTGAAAACGGGGTATTTTTTAAATTTAATGATAATAGTGGCGCAAGTTTATATTATTCTTCACAAACAGAAATCAATGATAAAGCTTATGAAAAAGCCTTAAAAACCGAAGCATTTGATCCATTGTTGAAAAATATTGTGACCCATAATCCACATGCTATCTCGGCTTACTTTAATAGTTATGACAATATGAATCGGATTTATCCTTTTATTAACAATGTAGCCGAGCAGCTCGGTGCACATATGACAATGCAAGATTTTAATTTTTACTATGAGGCAGATGCAGAACATAATCCTGCACGACAGCCCGTTTGGACAGATGCTTATCTTGATCCAACAGGCCAAGGCTGGATGGTCTCCTGTATCGTGCCGATTTATTCAGGGAGCTTTTTAGAAGGGGTGTCTGGTATTGATGTGACTATCAAGCAATTCTCGGAAAATATTCTCACTTTAGATTTACCTTGGCAAGGCAGTGCTTTTTTACTCAATGAAGAAGGTGCAATTCTAGCAATGCCTGAAAGTATTGAGCATTACTTTGGCTTACAAGAATTAAAACACCATATTCACGACGCAACACTGACAGAAACTATTAAAAAACCAGAAAATTTCAATTTAACTAAGAACAAAGACTCTAATATTGCCAATAAAATAAAACATATCTTAGAAACAAAAAAGGATGTAAACGATTTTCAGCTTAAACAAAGAGATTTCTTACTGATTCAGGAAGTGATTGAAGAAACGGGATGGCGGCTTTTTGTCCTAATTGAAAAAAAGCAAATTTATGCCAGTGTTTATGAATTAGAGCAATTTGCTAAGCGGATTGGTTATGGTATGATTATATTTATGATATTGTTTTATCTGGTTTTTTTCTCGTATCTTATCCAAAAGTCACATCGCGTTTCAGCTCAAATTGCAACACCAATAACAGAACTTGCTAATGTGACCTCTCATTTTCATGAGCAACTGAAACAAGTCCAATTACCCTTCTCAAAATCCTATATTCTTGAAGTAAAACAACTGACTGATAATTTCAATCAGATGATATTAGAATTACAGGAATTATTTAATCATTTAGAATTAAAAGTGCAAAGCCGTACCCAACAAATTGAGCAGAAAAATCAAGATTTAGTGTTACTCAATCAAGAAAAAAATGAGTTTTTAGGGATTGCTGCTCATGATTTAAAAAATCCGCTACAAGCGATTCAAGGTTCAGCTCAACTAATTGAAATTACATTAGAAGATGAGGGTTTTGCAACAAAGTCAGAGGTGATTGAATTTGCCTACATGATTAATTTGAGTGCTGAACGCATGTTTGAATTAATTACTAATTTATTGGATGTAAATGCCATTGAATCAGGAAAAATCACACTAAATTTACGAGAAGTGGATATTCTGCCTATTTTACAAAAAGTAGTGACGGAATATACAAGAAAAGCCTTATTAAAAAATATTATTGTGCATTTTGAACCTCAATTAACTTGTTATACAACTTATGTTGATATTAATACCTTGCATCAAGTGTTAGACAATTTAATTTCTAATGCGGTGAAATATTCGCCACTCAACAAAAATATTCATATTCATATTTTCCATCAATCAACCCGTATCAGAATAGAAATTCAAGATCAAGGGCAAGGTTTAAGCCCTGAAGATCAGACTAAATTATTCGGCAAATTCACTCGTTTAACTGCTAAACCCACAGGGGATGAACATTCAACAGGCTTGGGGTTATTTATCGTGAAAAAATTAGTTACCGCTTTAAATGGCCAAGTATGGTGTGAAAGTGAGCAAGGACAAGGGGCAACCTTTATTTTGACTTTACCAATGACTAAAATTATTGATTAACAATAGCTCGGATATTTTTTATAACTGATTGTTTTTTGATATACTTTAAATCCCCAGTAAAAATATAAAATACTTTATTTTTCAAATAGTTATAATTTTAGCTATGGAAATTTTCAAAAACTGTTCAAAGTATTGATTGGGTTTAATTGTACAAAAGCCGTTCCCACTCAAACCATTTACCGGGATCGGTTTTGCGCTCAGGGGCAATATCACAATGGCCTACGATATGCTCTTGTTTAATTTGTGGGCAAGCTTGTTGTAATAACTTCACTAATTTGACTAGCTCAATATATTGAATATTCGTATACCCTAAATCATCACATCCTTCTAACTCAATCCCAATGGAAAAATCATTACACACACTACGTCCTTGAAAACAGGATTGACCTGCGTGCCAAGCTCTATCCCAAAATGACACATATTGTACAATTTCGCCCGTACGTCGAATCAAAGCATGAGCAGATACCCGTAAGTCCGCAATATCCGCAAAATACGGGTGCGCTTGAGGGTCTAAGCGATTCATAAACAAATCATCAATATAATCCTCGCCAAATTCACAAGGTGGTAAACTGATGCTATGAATCACTAATAAGTCAATTTCACTGTTTTTTGGCCTTTTATCACAATTAGCGGAAGGACAATGTCGGACATTTTCTAACCATCCTGTTGCTAAATCTAAGTTTATTGATTGCACTTTGGTCAACATAAATTTATCCTAGTCTACTTTGTCAAGCTGAAAGGAATGCGTCATGGTTCGTAGTATGACTGCTTTTGCACGGAAAGAGCAACAAGAACAATGGGGGCAAATATGCTGGGAACTGCGTTCTGTCAATCATCGCTACTTAGATATTAATATCCGATTACCTGAAGAATTCCGCAATGTTGAAGTCGCGATTCGAGAAAAAGTACAAGCTAAACTCAAGCGTGGCAAAATAGATTGCACTTTATATTTTAAAGAAAACTATGCAAATGATACCGATTTCACATTAAATACTTCAATCGTAAAAAAATTACTTGAAGCTGTAGCCAATATCAATACCTTGACAGGAGAAACTAAAACCCCTGCTGCATTAGATATTTTACGTTGGCAAGGTGTGATGGAAAACAACCAAGTTGACAATGAAGCATTGCAAGCGACGGTACTGCAACATTTTGCAGCGGCATTGGTCGAACTGATTATTCAACGTGAAAGAGAAGGTCAACAACTGGCAGAATTACTCAAGCAACGTTGTGAAACTATTTTAGAACAAGTAGCCAAAGTTAAAGCCATATTGCCTGAAATTTTACAAGCCCAACGTGAACGTTTACATACTCGCTTAGCAGAATTAACCGAGTTAAACCATGAACGAGTTGAACAAGAAATTGCTATCATTGCCCAAAAAATGGACGTTGCGGAAGAACTAGATCGGATGGGTGTACATATTGATGACATTCAAAATATTCTAGCTAAAGCTGAAGGCAATGCCATTGGTCGCCGTTTAGATTTTATGGTGCAAGAGCTACATCGAGAAGCCAATACCTTAGGTGCAAAATCGAATCATATCGATACTACTCGCAGCGCAGTTGATTTGAAAGTATTGATCGATCAAATGCGTGAACAGATTCAAAACATTGAATGAAGCATTTTTTCTAGCTAAATATTCATAACTGCTTTGACCTTAAGAAAGAAATACAATACATTACCCCACTTAGAAAGTACGTTGTAAGGATTTTAGGGATGCCTAAAGAATCACTACCAGAAGAAGACCAGTCAACCCCATCAGAAGAAGCCCGTTCATTGCGCATTTTAATTGTAGATGATGATGAAGTTATTTTAGTTATGGTGTCAGCATGGCTAGCTGAAGTAGGTTATGAAGTGAAAACTTGTAACACTGGCGAATCTGCGATGGAATTATTACCTGAATTCAGACCGCACCTTGTCATCACCGATTTACGGATGGATGATATGGATGGCATTACCTTATTAAAAGAAATTCAGCAATTTAACTCAGTATTACCCGTGATTATGTTAAGTGGTACGGCAGATATTTCCGATGCAGTCCGTGCAACACATCAAGGTATTTTTGAGTTTCTAACCAAATCAGATGACCTTCCAGAAAAATTATTGCACTGTGTAACCTCTGCTTTAAATCACGTTGGTGCATCCGATGCAAGTGAAAATAGTTTTGCACCTGAGATTATTCACCGTTCAACCTTGATGGCTAATTTATTAAATCAGGCCAAGCGAGTTGCCAGAGCCCGAAGCAGTGTTTTTATTGGTGGTGAAACAGGAACAGGTAAAGAATTATTAGCTAACGCGATTCACCGATCCAGTCCGCGTGCTAATGAAATGTTTTTAGCAGTTAACTGCGGCGCGTTATCAGAACAATTATTAGAATCTGAATTATTTGGCCATGAAAAAGGCGCGTTCACAGGTGCAGTTCGGAAAAATTTAGGATTATTTCAAGCCGCTCATGGCGGTACTTTATTTTTAGATGAAGTGGGCGATATGCCTGCAAGTTTGCAAGTGAAATTACTGCGCGTGTTGCAAGAAGGCCAAGTTAAGCCAGTCGGTGCGATTAACGGTGTTCCTATTGATGTGCGAATTATTTCAGCGACGCATCGAGATTTGGAAATGGAAGTGAAACGCGGGGAATTCCGCGAAGATTTATTTTATCGTTTAAATGTGATTCCGTTGTATATGCCATCGCTTAAAGAACGTGGTGAAGATATTCCATTGTTACTTGACCATTTTTTAAATTTACATTCGGAACAAGACGGCGAATCCTTGCGCTTTTCACCTGAAGCCTTAGATTATATGGCCTCATTACCTTGGCCGGGCAATGTGCGACAATTACAGAATGTGGTTGAACAGTGTAGCGTGTTATCGCCATCACCGATGATTCCATTGTCTTTAATCAAGCAAGCATTACGTCAGTCAGAAAATAAATTTCAAACTTTAGCTCAAGCGCAAAAAGAATTTGACCGAAATTATTTATTGCGAGTAATGAACATGGTTGCAGGTAACGAAGAACAAGCGGCTAATGTGACAGGTTGTGAACTTGCTGAATTAACTGAATTATTGAAGACTCACAATATTAATCCAGCCCGATTCCGCAAAGTAGTGGAAGAGGATGCCGCAGAGGAAGACAGCATCCATACTGTTTAAGCGGCTGCGGTCGCCATTTTTTTGATATGAGCATTAAGACGACTTTTATGTCGTGCAGCTTTATTTTTATGAATCAAGCCTTTACTAGCCATACGGTCAATGACAGGTACAGCAGTTTCATAAGCAGATTTAGCTGCTTCTAAATCATTTGATGCAATCGCAGTCACTGTTGCTTTAATGTAAGTACGCATCATCGAACGCATACTTGCATTATGTTGACGATGTTTTTCAGCTTGACGTGCGCGTTTTGCAGCTTGACGAGTATTAGCCAAAGTCATTCACTCCCTAAGTCGATTACTAATGAACAATTATCAATGACCAATTACTAAATTAGCAATGTCAATGAAAACCTGCAATTATCTAATGAATGTGCTTGCTTAGCAAGTATTTTTTCGTATTAAATAATCTATCTCTCCTTGTGACGGTTTCTAATCTCATGGGTTTTTCTCATTATAATTAGCTTAGAATGCGCTATTTAATTATTTGAACCATTTTTAAAATATCAAAATGACTTGAAAAAAGCTCAAAAGATACGATTTTTGCAAGTAATAAACTAAGCTGAGGGATGTTTTACCTATTTTGAATAACAGAGCACCTGACTGAATCAGTTCATTCCTACATAAGGAATAATCCTTCGTATTCGTCGTTTTTATATATTCTCGTTCTGTAGTAAAATTTAGGATATAGTCAAGCCCAGTAGCTTAAATTACAAATATTTATCATACTTTAAATAATGCTTTTAAGCTCTTCATTTAAAAAATGGAATTACAAAAAAATAATAAAGTTAGCACTTGGAGCAGCGGATAATGGAGTTGGATATAAAACAGGCTTTTCACATCTTGATTGTGGATGATAATAAAAATAATTTATTTACCTTAGATACATTGATAAAAGAGCATCTTGACGCGAAAATTGTACAAGCGGACTCAGGTATGATGGCACTAGGTATATTATTAAGAAATCCTGTTGATCTAATTATATTAGACGTGCAAATGCCTGAAATGGATGGGTTTGAAACTGCACAACTGATTCGTTCACGTAAAAAAACTTGTCATATTCCCATTGTATTTCTTACCGCAGCTTATAAATCAGAACAATTCAAACAAAAAGGCTTTGAGGTTGGTGGTGCTGACTATCTCACCAAACCGATCGATACACATCAACTGATTAATCGTATTAAATCTTACTTACGTTTTATCGACCAAGAAAGACAACATAAATTATTATTAGAAAAAACCGTCATTGAGCGAACCAAAGAATTAGAAGAAGCAAGAACCAATCTTGAACAGCGCGTATTAGAGCGAACCGCTGAATTGTTTGAAGCCAAAAATATAGCAGAAAAATTGCAATCTGAAGCAGAACACGCGAATCGTTCTAAAAGCCAGTTTTTAGCCAATATGAGTCATGAATTGCGCACCCCTCTCAACGCAATCATAGGTTATAGTGAATTGTTGCAAGAAGAAGCGGAAGAATTAGGATCAGAACAAGATTATTTCACTCCAGATTTGAAAAAAATCCATGGTGCTGGTGAACATTTATTGGGGTTGATTAATGATATTTTAGACTTGTCCAAAATTGAAGCTGGGAAAATGGAGCTAGAGCTAGAATCATTTGAAGTTGAAACTGTATTTAAAAATACAATGAATACGGTTCGACCGTTAGCAGAAAAAAATAGTAATAATGTCCATTTAGAAGTGATTGGCAAGCTTGGTGAGGTCTTTATGGATTCTACTAAACTGCGCCAAATTATATTGAATTTACTCAGTAATGCCTTGAAGTTTACAGAACACGGTATGGTTATTTTGCAAGTGACGCGTTGTGTTGATGCTGAAGGAGAATGGCTCAGTTTTTGTGTGATTGATGAAGGTATTGGCATGACTGACCAACAACTAAATAAGCTATTTCACCCTTTTACTCAAGCAGATGCTTCGACCACACGTCGTTATGGTGGCACAGGACTCGGTTTAGCCATTAGTAAAGAATTTATTGAAATGATGGGGGGACAGATTCAAGTAATGAGTGAGTTTGGCTACGGTAGTACATTTTCTGTTCGGATACCTTGCTACGCGGTTATTCAGCCGAAATTAGATACTGTACTTTATGAAAATAAAACTAAAAAAGAGGGTATTGTATTAGTTGTTGACGATGATGATAGCATCCTGTATTTATTTAAAGATTATCTGACTCATCTAGGCTATGCAGTGGCATTAGCTAAAAATGGTGAGGAGGGGCTTGTATTAGCCAATAAACTGCGTCCTGATGCTATTTTATTAGATGTTTATATGCCTGAACCTTATAACGGTTGGTGGGTATTAGATAAATTAAAGCAAAATAGTTTGTTAGCAGATATTCCCGTGATTACGACCTCAGGTTTGGAGACCTCTGAAGCAAAAAGTCTGAGCCTAGGCGCAATTGATTATCTATCAAAACCTGTGCAGGCCAGCCAATTAGGAGCTATCCTTGCGAAACATCGCGTTGCATATAGCGGGCAAAATAAGCTTGTTATGATCGTTGAAGATAGTGAAGTCTGTAGAGAAACCACCGCAGAGATGTTACATAATGTGGGTTGGCGGGTATTTAAAGCAGAAAATGGACAAGTGGCTTTAGAACATTTAGCTAAAAAACAACCTGATTTGATTTTATTGGATTTGAATATGCCTGTAATGGATGGCTTTCAATTTTTAGAAAGATTACAAAAAAATGCCTATTGGTCAAAAATTCCTGTTGTGGTGCTAACTTCGCAAGAATTAACTGATAAAGAAAAAAACTTTTTACGCATTAATACCCAAGCCGTTTTTGATAAAAGTGAACAAAATATCCAGAATCTATTACAAGGATTGCATGGCTTGTTAGATCAAGTGTTACCCAACAAGCCCGTTATTCAGACCACATCCAATGAACAACGTTTAGAATCCATTGTCAAACAACATGTTAAGCGGCCGGAGTAGGTTGTTTTAAAGCACCCATATAAGCCGCTAATACCGTCTCTGGATCGCCTTCTAAAAGGGTTTTACCTTCTTCAATCCATACTAGGCGCGTACATAGACTTTGAACTAAACTGGTTTGATGCGAGACAAAGACTACGGTTTTATTCGATTGCATTTTTTCAAACATGGCCGCCGTCGACTTTAACGCAAATTCTGCATCACCCACGCCTAACACTTCATCGACCAACAAAATATCAGGGTCGGCATAATAAGCAACAGAAAAACCTAAGCGTGCACCCATACCTGATGAATAAGTAATCACAGGCTGGTCAATAAATTCACCTAACTCAGAGAATTCAATAATATCGGGTAATCTCGCTTCGACTTCTTTACGTGACATACCCATCAACATGCCACTGAGTACCGCATTTTCACGGCCTGATAAATAGGGAATAAAGCCCAGTTGCATTGCCAAAAGTGAGGCTTTATGATCGATCAGTTTTTGCAATGAGCCTCTGTCTGGTTTTAAAATTCCTGCAAGCAATTGTAATAACGTACTTTTACCTGCACCATTGCGCCCGATAACACCCAAGGTTTCGCCTTGATAAATACTAAGCGACACATCTTTCAAAGCCCAAAACGCATCACCGCCACGGCCTAAAAAGCCGCCTTTACGCTGATAGCTAATACCAATATTATCCAATTGTAAAATTTTCCGATTACTCATTATATAGTCACCTTTGGATAAGTATATTCAAAATGGGCAATCAGGCGAATGCTTAGAAATAATCCAATGCTAGAAACCAAGCCGATTAAAAGTAACAATCCAAAGTTTGGCCATTGGTTATACATCAAGATGTCACGGAAGCTTTCAATTAAGCTGGCCATTGGATTGAGGTAGTAATAAATACGATATTGTTCAGGAATCGATTCTGAGGCAAAGAAAATACCTGAGGCAAAAAAGACCGCTTGTAACACCTTTTCAATTACAAATCGAATATCAGGTAAAAACGGTACGATAGCAGCTAAAAAGAAGGTTATCGCCATGATAAAAATCAATTGAACCAATAGCACAAATGGTAAGGCTAAATAAGCTAAACCTATCCCAAAACCTGAAATCCACAGATAAACCAGCAAAATAGCAAAAATAAATAAGAATTTAGTCGAATCGGTCAAAATCAGAATGATGGGGAAAATCACTTTAGGCAAATGCACACTTTGCATCAGCCCACGATAGCCCAGAATGGACTCTGAACCATGTGCCAGACAAGATTGCATCCATTGCCAAGCTGTCAGGCCAACCAATAAAAAAGGTACAAAATTATCGGTTTTGCGCCCCATGAAAACGGCAAATACCACATAGAATACAAACATGTACATGATAGGTTCAAAAACCCACCACAAAAAACCCAAATAAGTGCGCTCGGTTTCAGCACGTAAATCTGCATAGGTTTTATACAGGATTAACTCTAAATAGGAATGATAAAGTTTAAGTTGATTTGGTGTCAGCATATATAAAAAAGTCTAGTGTAGAAAATAGTAGGAATATGGGGACAATAAACACAAAATACTAACTAATTGCAAATGGTTTTTCCAACTATTTCTATATTTGAGATAACAACAAATTAGCGGTCAATGCCATATCAGTGCAAAATGAACGGTGTATAATAAAATTTTTTAGTTAAGTTAAGGATTGATAATGAAAGTTGATTGGCTCATCGTGGGCGCGGGCTTTACAGGAGCAGTGTTAGCAGAACGTATCGCTTCACAGTTAAATAAAACCGTTTTAGTCGTAGATCAACGCAATCATATTGGTGGTAATGCGTATGATTATTATGATGAAAATGGGGTTTTAATCCATGAGTATGGCCCTCATATTTTCCACACTAATGCAAAACACGTTTGGCAATATTTGAGTCAATTTACTGATTGGTATCATTATTACCATCAAGTGCTTGGTGTTGTCGATGGTAAACAAGTTCCGATTCCGTTTAACATTAACTCGTTATATGCTTTATTTCCCAAGGATTATGCGGATAAATTAGCCAATCAGCTCGTTGAGCAATACGGTTTTAACGTCAAAGTGCCGATTTTGAAAATTCGTGAAACCGCACAAGGTAATGATCTCAAGTTTTTAGCGGACTATATTTATCAAAAAGTATTTCATCATTACACCTTAAAGCAATGGGATTTGACCCCTGAGGAATTGGGTGCGGCGGTAACGGCTCGCGTTCCTATTAATATCAGTCGTGATGACCGTTATTTCCAAGATACTTATCAAGGCTTGCCAAAACGCGGTTATACGATGTTGTTTAAAAATATGTTACGGCATAAAAATATCCGCTTATTGCTCAATACAGATTATCAGGATATTGCGAATGATATTCAGTGCGAACGGATGATTTTCACAGGGCCTATTGATGTATTTTTCAGTCATATGCACGGGGAATTGCCTTATCGTAGTTTGCGGTTTAATTTCCGCCATACGACTCAAGATTTGATGCAAAGTGTGGGTACGGTGAATTATCCAAATGAATATGAGTTTACCCGTATTACTGAATTTAAACATTTAACGGGGCAACAAGTGGCGGGTTCGACTTTGGTTGAAGAATATCCACAGCCACATGTTCATGGTGAGACGATTCCTTATTATCCGATTCCTAAAGATGAATACAAAGCTTTGTATCGGAAATATCAAGCGGAAGCTGAAAAATTAAAAGAGAAAGTAATTTTTGCAGGGCGTTTAGCTGATTATCAATATTACAATATGGATCAAGCGATTGCGCGGGCTTTAAGCTTATTTGAAAAAGAAGTGTGTGCCTAAATTATCTAGGACTGGCAGCCTTTTAAGGAACGCTAGTCCTGAACAATTTCTTTATTCTTCTCCAATCAATGCCCAAAAACGCGGATCATTATGTAATGGTTTGAAGTCGTCATCTGTTTTAGCCATTTCTTTATATTTTTTTAGTTTAATGGCTTTTTTTAAAGTTTGCAGTGCTTCTTCAGTTTTTCTCCATAAGCTATATGTACAGGCTTTGTTGTACCAAGCTTTATGCTCATCAGGCTTAATGTTGAGAGCCTTATCATAGCTGGCGATTGCTTCTTCATAACGTCCTAATTCATTGAGTGCAAAGCCGCGATTGTTCCAAGCTTCATACATATCAGGCTTGATGTTGAGAGCCTTGTTATAGCTGGCGATTGCTTCTTCATTACGTCCTAATTCATCAAGTGAAAAGCCGCGATTGTACCAAGCTGCATCATCATCGGGCTTGATGTTGAGAGCCTTATCATAGCTAGCTATCGCTTCTTCATTACGTCCTAATTGACCAAGTGCATTGCCGCGATTGTTCCAAGCTGCATTATCATCAGGCTTGATGTTGAGAGCCTTATCATAGCTGGCGATTGCTTCTTCATAACGTCCTAATTCATTGAGTGCATTGCCGCGATTGTTCCAAGTTGCATCATAATCGGGCTTGATGTGGAGAGCCTTGTCATAGCTGGCTATCGCTTCTTCATTATGCCCTAATTGACCAAGTGCAAAGCCGCGATTGTTCCAAGATATATAATCAGGCTTGATGTTGAGAGCCTTGTCATAGCTGGCTATCGATTCTTCATTACGTCCTAGTTGACCAAGTGCATTGCCGCGATTGTACCAAGCTTCATGCTTATCAGGCTTAATGTTGAGAGCCTTGTCATAGCTGGCTATCGCTTCTTCATTACGTCCTAATTGACCAAGTGCATTGCCGCGATTGTTCCAGGCTTTATAGTTATCAGGCTTGATGTTGAGAGCCTTGTCATAGCTGACTATCGCTTCTTTATAACGTCCTAACTTACCAAGTGCAAAGCCTTGAATGTACCAAGCTACATCATCAGACTTTATATCCAAAAATTCATCAACAGCTTCGAGCATTTGCTTATAGTTTTCTTGCAAAGAAAGTATTTTTATTTTTTCAAGAATTAAATCCGCTTTTTCAGCCTGTTCAGGTTGGAGTTCATCAAGATAGCCTTCTATTTCAAATAAGCGACATATCCTGTCTACATTTGTTAGATTTTGATAATTTTCAAAGTCATTATTTTCAATGATTTCCTTATAGCCTTTCCTAAATGCTTCCAACTCAGTCGGAAACTTAAACTTCCCTTCTCGCCAATCAAAAAAATCTGCCGCCCGCCGTATAAAATACTTCATCCCAAACGGTGGCAACAAAAACACCAAATTCAATTCAGGATAATCTGCTTGTAACTTCTCGCGCCCCAAATTCAAACAACCCAACACCCTTGGCACAGAATCTTCCCTATAATAACTTCCCTGCCCACCTGTCCCCGCACCAACATACTGCACAAAAGACCGCTCCAACCCCATCACAAACAATACATCCACATCTTGTAGATTAGCCTTTCCCAACTCAGGCAATAAATCATCCACAGGATCAGATAATTCCAACAATTGACACTGCTTCTGTCCCAACAAATCCGCTGTCAAACGACCATACAAATACTTTCCTTGCGCTGGCGAACATTCAACAAAAAACAACCCAAACCTCTCCGACCAACTCACCCCATTCAACAAACTTTGATATTCCAACTCACGTTCTGCTTGAGTATCACCCCCACCATAACACTCAACCTGATCCGATAAAGTCATGATTATTCATCCTTCGTTTCCAATTGCTCTAATGCTTCTTTAGCCCGCTTAAACTGCTCAATCGCCACAATCAATGGATGTACATCATGCCACTTCGAATTTTTCGACTCATCCAAAGAAGCTGACTGATACTCCAACACACTGCGATTAAACAACAACTGTCGATAATCCTGCTCATTCAAAATTTGCTGACTCTGATACACCACCGCCAACCGCGCCCAATCCTCCTCATCAATCGCATCCGCATACGCCTCTCGCTCCCGAATCACCGCCCGTGTCGCTGCCTTCTCCGCATCCTTAAATTGGGGCAAATGCCGTAATGTCCCCTGCAACAACTTCATCAAATCGCGCAAATGCCCTCCGCTCAACAAACACAACTCGCGCACCACCGCCTCATCACCAAACACCGCCTTAATCCCATATTCCGCAGCAGCCTGTTGCATTCGTTTCTCCAACAAATCTAAAAACACCACCAAACCCGCCTCAAACGGCTCACGACTATCACGCTCCTTCACCGTAATCATTGGTAATCGCCCCATATTCTCATAACGATCTTTTAACAACGTCCCCTGCTCCGAATATACCAACGAAATCGGTACGGTATAAATCACATGGCAATTCAACGCCGTCAACTGTTCCACCCGATCAATAAAAATGTCCTCATGATTGGTTTTTTTCTTCTTCTCATCATAAATCGGTACAATCCGATCCAAGTTATCCACAATTAATACTAAATTCGTCGCTTCAATTCCACTATGCGAAGCCTCTGCAATAAACTCGTTCAACGCATCTAACAAATCCACCGTATGCGGATCAAGCCGATCCCGAATCTGCTTCCGTGCCGAAGGGCTGCCGCGTAAAGTCGCTGTCAACTTAGTAAATGCCGCCTCAATCTCCACCTGCCCCGCCAGCTCAATATTAATCTCCGTCTGCGAAAAATCCTTTAACAAAGTCCAACATTTCTTCAACCAAGTCCCCAGCGGCGCAGAATTTGTCGTATTTAAGTGCTTAATCAATTGCCGAGTACAAGCCAACAAAATATCGGTATAACGTGCATCCTCAGGATCAATATCCCCCTCATCTGCTGCAAAATACACCACAACATATTCTTGCTGCTCCAAATGCTGCTTTAAACGCAACAACTCAGTCGATTTTCCCGCACCGCGATGCCCCGCATACAACTGACAAGTCGGCTTATCTGACCACTCAATATGCTGCCCAATATCGCGCAAAATATTGCTATCGCCCCGTACTGCTTGCAGATCAACATATAAGTTCCATTCCTCTGGAATATCAGGATGTAATGGCGTGGGATCAAAAGCGTTATACAATTTTTTCAAGATTTTTGGATCAGTCAGTGGCATTGCGACATCCTTTGTAGATATTCAAATCATTAGTAACACTCTAACATGCTGACTAATAGCAATAAATACTCAATTTAACAAAAAGCTTTATTGGTTATAAGGCTTCAGACTATTATGAAATGGCAAGTGGCGAACGGTAGAATTTTGTTCTGTTTCGAATGTCTAAATTGGGTGATGATTTACTTGATAATTATAATAGTTAGTTTTGGTTTATATATGAGGACTGGCAGTCCTATTATTGTTTAAATATCAATCAGTTTTAAAGTCTAGGACTGCCAGTTCTGTATCACTTTAAAGTAAAACGACCATAGCTTTTTTTCAGAAAATGATAGCGTAAAAATTTGATATTATTACTGTTTTAAATCTATTGCTGACGCGCTAAAAAATCATCCATTATTGAACAAAACTCATCAAAATGAGATAAAAATGGAATATGAGCTGCCGAGCGCATTTTTACAATTTCCAAATTTGACCATAACGCTTGACACGGTTCAGCCATCTTGATTGGCACAAGCGCATCATGTGTTCCTAAACATAGCAAACTTGGGGCTTGAATCGCTTTTAATTCAGCCCGCAAATCAGTTTTAAACAAAAAATCCAAGCTACTTTGCAACGCATCCAAATGCGGATAACCCGCTGTTTTTAATAATTGATGCAAATGGCGTAAATCATGTCGTGCTTCAGGACTATTTTTAACTTGTAAAGCCAAAAATCGTTTCAATGTCCCAATACTATCTGCTTGTAAATTCTGCCCAAATTGTTGTAATACTGCTGTTTGCATGGCATGAGGCCAATCTGGTTTTTGCTCAAAACAAGGAGAACTACCAATCAACAATAAGCAGCGTACATATTCAGGTTGCCAACGCGCCATAGCCATGGAAAGTAAACCGCCTAATGACCAGCCAATCCAAACGGCATTTTTAGGCAACTTTGTAGCAAATTGTTCTAATAGCACATCTATATCATAATCACATAAATCACTTTGACCATGTCCCGGTAAATCAATTTGCCACACTTCCCAGTTTTGCGCTAAATAGGGAGCGACTTGATACCAAATACTATGATTGAAACCCCAACCGTGTAGTAAAACCACAGGCTGGCCTTGACCTTGTTTTGAAATATGTAGCATGTTGGCAATATTATGAATTATGAATTATGAATTATGAATTGAGTCAAACCTTGTAACGCAGCTTCTACCGCTTGCTGTCTGACTTGATGTCGGCTGCCTTCGAATTGAAAACATTGTGCTTCAGATTTTTCAGCTATTGCCCAAGCAATACACACCGTGCCAACAGGTTTATCAGGCGTGCCACCACTTGGCCCTGCAATGCCACTGATTGCAATGCTGGTTTGCGCATGACTGTTTTGAATTGCTCCCTGCACCATCGCTAATACGGTTGCTTTACTGACTGCACCATGTTGTTTTAAAATGGTTTTAGACACATTAAGCATCTCTTGTTTGGCTTGATTTGAATAAGTCACAAAACCACGGTCAAACCATGTTGAGCTGCCAGCAATTTCAGTGACAATCTGTGACACCCAACCACCTGTGCATGACTCCGCCGTTGCTAATTTCCATTGGCGGGTTTGTAATGCTTGCCCTAAGTCATGTGCAAGTTGAGAAAGTGTCGTCATAGTTTGTTTTAAATCGCAGCGTGGGTTTTATAAGGAGTCGATTCGACAGGTTTTCCAAATAAACTATCAATTTTTGCAGCACAAATAAAGTCATTTTCAGATAAACCACCAATCGCATGAGTACTGTAGCGTACTTGGCACGTCTTGTAACTAAATGCAACATCAGGATGATGATCTTCTTGATGTGCAACCCAAGCCACTGCGTTTACAAATGCCATGGTTTCGTGAAAATTCTTAAATGTAAATTGGCGGCTGATCTCGGTATCATTTTCAGCTAAATTCCAGTCTATTACTTCAGTCAACATGGCTTTAGCTTCCTGTGAATTTAAGGGTTTAATACCGCCTTCACATGGTTTGCAGGTTTTTGCTGTTAAGTCACTCATTATTAACGCCTTCGAGTCAGTCAAGATTTTATAATGGCAACACCTTTGGCAAAGTCATTTAAAACTTTGAACACGATTGCTGACATTGGTTAATGCCTATTCTTGTAATACAGTTGAATAGTCTTAAACGATAACGATACAGTAAGTCATTAAGGTTGTTTAGCCACATCACAAGCCTTTGAGATCAAATTCATGATAAATAGGTTAAATATCAGCAATCAAATAGATAAACATTAAGTTTTTAAACCAGAATGAACAAACTCAGCAATAAATGTTGAACCATGGCCTAATTGACTTTCACACCAAACTTGACCTTGCATCGCATCAACAAGTTTTTTAACAATAAACAAGCCTAAACCTGTGGAATGTTCATCACCTGTTGGTTTCGAGCTGAGACGAGCAAATTTACCAAATAACTTAACCTGCTCTTCTGGACTAATCCCAGTTCCTTGATCTTGTATTTCAATTCTAATCTGACCTTGATTATCAGAAATTTGAATATACACAGTTTTACCATAAGGTGAGTATTTTACTGCATTGGATATTAAATTATCCAGCACTTGGCGCAAAGCAGCCATATCGACATATGCAGAATAATGAGTTTTCGATGCTGAAAAATGTATCGTAATATTTTTTGCTTGAGCTTTTTGGCTATATTCGTTCACAACAGTTTGTAGCATTGGCAAAATATCAGTGTTTTGTAAATTGATTTTGACATTTCCTGATTCAATCGTATTCACATCTAACAAGTTGGTAATCAAAGCAAACATGCGTTCAACGCTACCTGTAATCATTTGTGTAAAATCGATCATATCGGCCTTACATTCTGGTTTACAGCTATTTTCCTCTTCTTTTAATATTAGCTCAATCAGTTCCGCTGAACCTTGGATCGCTTGCAATGGATTTTTTAAATCATGTGCCGCAATTCCTAAAAATTCATTTTTGTCTTGGTTTAAACGGGTCAAATGCTTATTTTTTTCTGCAATTAACTTGTTATTATTGCTCTTATGATAAAGAAACATAAAAATCAATCCATTAGTAAACGTAATGCTTATCAATAAAATCATAAACTCAGTGCGCAAATGATATAAACGATTGTCAGGGCTATAAGTCATCACATAAGCAACATGTTGTTTTTGTACATTATCAATTGGATAAAATACCATTTCATAAAAAGTACTGCGTAATTGGATATTTTTCACAAAGGCTTGGCCTGAATTTAATTCCTCATGTAAAGTTTCTTTCATTTTATCTGTGAGTAAATGCAAAATAGGATCAGATATGCTTTCTTGCTGTTTGATTTTAGTATTTTCACATAAAAAATGTCGATCCAAGACACAAGGCACATAATTACCTAATTCTGATTTAAATAGCTTTTGTGCAACGACCTCTTTCCTCAACATAATATCGTAGTCTAAGCCATATACTTTTTTAACTTCGTTACGAATAGCATCAAAAGACACACTGGTTTCTACACTGCCAATATGTTGTTTACCATCAAATAGTGGAAAAACATAACGAAATCCATTGAAAATTTTACCTTCTTCAAAGCCTTGTGATTTTTGTTTATACAGGTTTGTATTGGAAACGGAATAGCGAACTTTAGATAAATTATCACCAAATTTCTGTGGTTTGTGAAAACGCAGAAAACTGGTATTGTCTGGTAAATGAAAATGTAATTGACGTAGGTTTTTTTGCTTCAAACGTTGATAGGTTGGGTCAAGTTCTGAAAATAACTGCTGACGAATATCGATTTGTTGTTCGGTCGTCGCAGTATGGGCTTGCTTGAAAATATCAATAATTTTCGGGGTGTTAATCACTTCATCATACAAGGTTTGAGAGACCATTGCATAACCATTAATCGTAGTACGAAAAGCGGTGTCAATTTTATCGATGACTTCTTTGCCGTACTGTTGTTCATAACTTTGATAAAAATACCATACTCCTGAAAGAATCAATGCTTCCATGAATAAAAAGAGTAAAAAATATCGACTGGTTAAAAATTTTTTATAGATTATGTTCATATTTAATACATTGTTTAAAACCCTCGTACACTATTATATAACACCCATAAATAAACATGTCATTCAAAATATCTTATGAAAATAGATGTATTCTATATACTTACTAAAACATAATATGTTCACAGCTTTGATCTATGCTGTTTTCCAGTCTCATATCCCTCTATCAATTTCTCGCTACCACTCAGTTTTTTCCTCTTCTAGCATAAATTTTATTTATAGTTATGATTACACAAAAATTCCCTTATAACTTTATCAACTAAAAATTGACACCCTGTTTAAAAATAATACATTTTCTATCTAGCTATTAAATAAGAGGTGTTGAACCTCTTTTCTAACTGTAAGCCTGTCACGGAAACGTCTTTTAACATAGGATAAAAACTTTGCTTTAAGTAATATTTATTATCCTATGTATTGATTTTAAATAACAAAATATATATGGCATATATTTTGTTATGAATGGTAAAAATACAAATTTTAAGGCTTGGGTAAGTACAATTTCAATGAAATCGGTAGATCAGTTGAAGGTAGGCAAGACGAGGGTATTTATCCAATAAAAACAATAAATTTACACATAAAAATCTAAATAAATCACCAGCTATTTTTTCAACTGAAAGTGATAACACTGTATGTGTGAAGAAAAATAAAGGATGCAACTGATGAAGCGCTATTTACCCCACATTACAAAATGTCTATTGAGTTTAAGTGCTCTATTTTTTTCACCATACGGTACAGCAGAGTGGAGCATTATTGGCGAAAAAGGCTTTAAATCTAGCACATTAAGCAGCATCAAATCGCAAAAAGTAGATTCATTCAGTTTAGCCTCAGGTAAAAATAACAAACTGTACTTAGCTTATACCAATTTAGGAATAGGTGGTGGTCTTTTAACCGCTTTGGAATGGGATGGTACTGAATGGCATACTTTAGGGCAGCCTGACATACTTGGTAACAAAGGAAAAGCTGCACCACAAGCTTATGATTTAGATATTCACTCCGATCATCAAGATGTTCCTTACATCACTTTTGGTAATGCCAGCCGAAAAGCCTCTGTTATTAAATGGGAAAATAATGATTGGCAGTTTGTTGGTTCTGAAGGGTTTTCAGCCGCAAAAGCGTATCATTTAAGTCTCTCTATCAGTAGTGAAAATGCACCTTATGTTGCATACAAAGACACTGAAAATGGCTATCAAACCACAATGCGTTATTGGAATGAATCAAGCTGGGAATCTGTTGGTTTAGAAGGGTTTTCAGGATTTCGTATTTCAGATATTTGTACGGTTTTAGATAGTCGTGATGTGCCTTATGTGATTCAAAGTTATAAGAGTAATGGCCAAAGTAATATTAATGTGATGCGTTGGAATGCAGAAAATGATAAGTGGGTTTCTCTTGGACAACAAAGTATTACACCAAGTCAGATTGATAAATTCAGTTGTGGTATGGATAAAGAGGACATGCCTTATGTCGCTTACAGTGATGCGAATGAAGCGGATAAACTCACGGTGATGTATTGGGATAATAGTGTATGGAACACTTTAGGGGTAGCGGGATTTACCGAACATGCTGTGGATGATACCAGTATTGTATTTGACCATAACAATATGCCGTACATTGGCTATCAAAGTGCTGATGATGAGAAAGCCTATGTAATGTATTGGAATAATACCACTTTACAATGGGTCAATAGTAATAATGGTGCGGTGTCTGATGGAAAAGCCGAACAAATTCAGCTTGCTGTTGACCATGATAATCGAGTCTATCTTGCCTACAAAGATTATACATCGGGTTATCAAATTACCGTCAAATCTTCAGAAGCATTAGTCCCTCCGATTCCTGAATCGCCGAGCAATTTAGATGCACAGCAATCTGATGATGAAATCAAATTAACATGGCAAGACAATAGCCGTAATGAAATTGGATTTGAACTTTGGCGGGATAATGTTTTATTAACAATGACGGCTTTTAATAAGGAAAACTATACTGACACTGATATTTTATGTGGCACTAATTATCAGTATGAAATACTTGCAACCAATGCTGGTGGTGATTCTAGTTCAACACCGACATTGATTACAACAGAAGCATGTCCAAGAGACCCAACACCATTACCACCAACAGATTTTAGTGCAAGTTCTATTTCAACGCCAACTGTTATTTTAAATTGGGCAGATCAAAGCCACAATGAAACCGCCTTTGTATTATGGCGTGATGATGTGCAGATCGCTGAGATTGCAGCCAATCAAACCCGTTTTGTTGATATTGCTCTAACATGTGGAACAGGTTATAAATATGAATTAAAAGCAGTTAACGATGCTTATTTATCTGATTCTATTGTTATTAATGTGACAACCGTGGATTGTGACACAAATTCGAATAGCAGTGACGATGGTGATAACAGCGATAACAATTCTGACGATAGTGGTGATAATAATAGTTCTGACGATGACGATAGTAATGATGATGTGCAGGATAATACCAATTCATCGAATCAATCTACACAAAGCAACCAAACAAGTGCAACAGCAACAAGCAAAGTCAATATCCAAGCCGACCTTAGTTATTATATTCTTAATATTGCATCTCCAAATTCACATATTATTAGTGAACCTGCGGGCATTGATTGCAATCATGGTCAAGGGCAATGCAAAGCCACTTTTAAACGTGGTACAAAAGTCGATTTAGATTTTGCTGCACCATTAGCCGCAGGACGTGTTTTCTCTGGTTGGGAAGGTGATTTAGATTGCAACGATAGTAAAGTGGTGATGAATGATGTGAAAAATTGTCTTGCCAGAGTTGAAGGAATTAAAGCTGAGGCTGTTTCCACTTCACAAGGTCAGCTCAGTTTTGGGCAATTTAGCAGCAGTCTTTCTATAGGCCAAAATCAACATGTTGCCATGATTGGATTTATTTTTAATACCACCGATAAACAATTATTTGCCATTGCAGGACAGGCTATTGACGCACAGGTTGACCCCAGTTTGGAAATATCAGAATTGGAAGTCACGCCTGAGACTTATGTGCAAGATATGTTACTCGAAAACAGCCAAAATATTTACGGCTCTAACAATGCGGGCACGGTGCTTGATTTAGAATCAGGCATGTATTTAGCTAAAATCGCCTCAGAAACCACTATGGGACAAGCCTCACTGCATGTGAATCCGATAAATTTTGCACCTAGCACCGAAATCATCAATATCAGTGTGCGTGGCAACACCCAAAACAACGGCATCTTTATGCGTTTTACCCTACGTGGTGAAGGAACGCAATCTGTTTTAATTACAGGCGAAGCTCTTGAAGAAGGTGTCAATCCAACTTTGATTTTATCTGATGTTAAAAATGGTACATTGTTGGATCAAAATATCAGTTGGTTGGATAATAATAACTATCTTGAAATTCAAGCCAAGCATTATCACCCATTGGGAAATGAAAAGAATGCCGCTATTTTAATTGACTTGTCAGCGGGTGAATATTTAGTTAAATTGAATTCAGCAGGCTTACATGGTCAAGCAATTATAGAAATAGACATTATTGATTAATGAGATTCAAACCTGTCAGATGCTTGTAATTTGGCAGGTTTTAAAACATTTCTTCTATATTCCAGCGCTTTAAGATAAACTATTCAAACTCGTCAAAAATTGTATTTTTCATAGCAATCCCCACTATAGTGTCTATGTCACATTTAATGCTTGCCGCTGCGCATAAATCATCAGGTAAAACAACTGTCTCTATCGGGCTGTGTGCCGCGTTAACTCAACGTGGTCTGACGGTTCAACCCTTCAAAAAAGGCCCAGACTATATTGATCCGCTGTGGTTAAGTCAGGCTGCCCAACGCGATTGCCATAATTTAGATTTTCATATGATGAGCCAGCCAGAAATTCAGCGTTGTATTGCCCTACATACTCATGATGCAGATATTGGAATTATAGAAGGCAATATGGGATTGTTTGATAGTATTGATATTGAAGGCAAAACCAGTAACGCGGCATTAGCACAATTACTTGGTGCACCTGTGGTTTTAGTGCTCAACCCACATGGGATGACACGCAGCATTGTACCGATTATTTTAGGTTTTCAAGCGTTTGACCCAAATATCAATATTGCAGGAATTATTCTCAATCATGTTGCTTCACCACGTCATGAAGGCAAGCTATTAAAAGCCATTGACCATTATACGGACATTCCAGTTTTAGGCAGTATTCTGCGCTCTTCGGAGCTGAATATTGAAGAGCGGCATTTAGGTTTAATTCCTAGCAATGAAGCCAATCAAACCACTGATAAGATTAATCAAATTGCATCTATCATTGGCCAACAAGTTGATTTAGATCAGGTGTTAAATATTGCACAAATCGCTAAAAAATTTGAATATCAGCCAGCTCCAATTGAAATCAGCCCTAAAACCGTCAAAATCGGTGTAATACGCGATAATGTGTTTGGATTTTATTATGCTAGTGATTTGCTGGCCTTACAAAATGCAGGTGCAGAACTGATTTTTATTAATGCTTTAAAGGACAAAGAGTTACCAAAATTGGATGGTTTATTTATTGGCGGTGGCTTTCCTGAAACTCATGCAGAACAATTGAGCAGTAATATCAGTTTGAAAAATGTGATTAAACATGAAATTGAGCAAGGTTTACCCGTTTATGCTGAATGTGGTGGCCTGATGTATTTAGCACAGAAACTGACTTGGGGTGATAAAACCTGGGAAATGGTTGGTGCATTGCCATTAGACACTGTTATGAATAAAAAGCCTAAAGGCAGTGGTTATACGATTTTACAAGAAACAGGGCATGGTTTATGGCCTTTATGCAATGCCCAAGGTGAATTAGGTGAGATTTTTGCCCATGAGTTTCATTATTCGCAAGCGGTAAATGTTGATGAATCATTGCCTTATGTTTATCAGGTAAAACGTGGTTATGGCATTGATGGGCAGCATGATGGCATTATTTATAAAAACACTTTAGCTTGTTATGCCCATTTAAAAGATGTCGAGAAAAATCACTGGGCACAACGATTTATAAAATTTATCCAAAAGGAGGATAAACATGTTTGAAGTAACCCCTAATGCGGCTGAACAGATTTTTAAATCAGCAAAACAAAGTGGTATTCAAGGACAAGCATTGCGCATTGATGCACGAGAAACCGCAGACAAGGGTTTTGAGTATTTAATGGGGTTTGATGATATTAAGCCAGATGATGTACATATTGTCAGTGCAGGAATTGATATCGTATTTTCTCAGAACTGTAAAGCTTTGTTAAATGGGGCGAAAATGGATTTTGTTGAAATTGAAGGTGATATGAATTTTATTTTTCTCAATCCAAATGATCCAACCTATGTTGAGCCTAAAAAAGAGAAATAGTTATATCTCATTACCCAGCTAAGAAGCTGTATTTTTTGATGCTGTAAAATATGCTCGTTGTGCTCGCTTCCAAAATCCTAAGCTGTAAAAGAATTTGGTAACAAGGAAACGAGCCTATAATATTTCATGCTTTGGTATTCACTAGGCATTCTCTTAATATTTAAAGAGGTATAAGCCAAAGCTCATACTTTTTAGTCTAGCAAAAACCACCTGACCCACCACCATGCATTCCAAAACATTTGCATCCACGGGCTTTCTTTTTCTGTCCATGTTTCAGGCAAGTAAGAAAGCTGTGAAGTCAAGAAGATACGTTCAGGATGTGGCATCATAATCGTGAAGCGTCCATCTAAATTAGACATTCCCGCAATATCAAGTAATAAACTATTTTGAATTAGATAAGTAGTTGTTGAACTTGAAAATCACTAATTTTGTGTTGGTAAGTTAGAAATTATCAGAAAGCGGGTATTTTAAATAATCTACCATTATCCCCATCATCATGTAATTCTCGAATAATCTCTTCATTTGAGAACATGATTTTGTTATCGGAGCTATCTCTTGGTAAATCTGTATCAATCAGAGTAAAAATATATTGAATATCATATTTCGTACAATATTCCCGTATTATTTCGAGTAAATTTAGTTTCTTGCGGTTATCTAAAGTTTCCAATGCGCCATCATGATAGACAAAATGAAAAAATGAATCTGAGGCATAGGTTTTAAGCACGGCTAAATCAAATGCCATACATAATAATTTTTTATAAGTATTGCCCTCCGCTTCACTTGTCGCATCACCAATACCATCGAAGAACTCAGCTTTAAAATCTAAATTACCCTCTTTATTTTGTTGAATATACGTCTGAGCCTGTTTTGCTAATACAGAATAAATAACTTTATTAAATGCAGCTCGGATAGCTTCTAAATATTCATTGCCACTTTCTAGTAACTCTTGGATGTCATCTGAAATAGAGTTTATACCCGTTTTTAATTGGTTAACTTCTAAGTTTAAATCTTTTATTTTCTCCAAAACGTCTAATTGTTTTTCTAAAAAAAGCACATTAGCTCTTTTAGTATCCAATGTTTTTTGAAGTTGTTTGTACTTTTGAAAAAAGTCTGCTTCTTGCAGTAGTTTTAAATAACTTTGCTTTTTAGTATTTAGTTTTTCATGTTCAAGCTCTAACTTTTGTTGTAATGCTTCCAGCTTTAGTTTTCGACTTTTTAAGTGTGAATGCCG
>JADGDW010000041.1 GCA_016744725.1 Candidatus Albibeggiatoa sp. nov. BB20
TAATTCTTTAATGACAACAGGGCTTGGTCGCCCTGTATCCCGGCTTTCAGCCGCCAAGCCTCTAACCCACCCGTCTTTAGCGGGTGGTTGTTTAGTTTAAAGTGATACAGGACTGGCAATCCTTGATTTAAAAAGTGATTGATATTTAAAGTATAAAAGGACTACCAGTCCTAACATACAAACCAAAATTGACTATATGATTTAGGTTTTGGAACAGCATTAATGCTCATAAATTTAATTGTAGAGAGAGTCAGTTATGGATATTTTGGTTATTGCTGTGAGTGCCGTTGCGGGTATGATGGTGGTGTCAAAGCTTTCGAGCGTGGCGGCTGAGATCATTCCATTTAAGAAAAACAAACAAAAAACCGTTAACAAATCATCTGCCAAAGATGCACCTATTCAAAATAAAAAACCCATCACCGAAACCCCTGCTTATAATTTTTCCGTTCAAAAACAACAATCTAAATCTGTGCCTGATTCTTCCGTACAATTGCATTTTCATCAGTCTGTAGAAGAAACTAACATCAATATCGGTTCAGATAATAATCAAGCTATTTCTAGCATTTCAGACACCTATCAAGTTTCCAAAGTCATTGAATCTCACCAACCTTATTTAGCCAAACTTCCCCCTTTGAATCATAAAACCATTGGACGTGGTTCGGAGCTTGGACAGATTACCCGAGCGGTTCATACTAAAAAACAGGTAGTGGCGGTCATTGCGTTTGGTGGTGTGGGTAAAACCACTTTGGTGCGGCAATGGTTAACTAATTTTGCTAAGAAAGGTTATGAGGATTTCAAAGATAAAAAGATTTTTGCTTGGTCATTTTATAATCAGGGTTCGCATGAAACCCAAAATTCATCTGTGCCCTTTTTTGAAGAAGCCTTACCGTTTTTTGGTGCTGAAGCGATTCCTAAGCAAGATGAGCAAAAAGGTGAATTGTTAGCTAAGCTATTGTTTACAGAGCAAACCCTGTTAATTTTAGATGGTTTAGAGCCATTGCAAAATCGTGTGGATGTGATGGAAGGGCATTTTAAGGATGTGGCGTTGCAGCAGTTTTTATGGGCAGTGAAACGCACGGGTTATTCAACTCATAGTTTGATTTTGATGACTTCGCGGCAGCCGATTGAGGAATTAAAGGGTTTTGCAGGTTTTAAACAGATTGATTTACGCTTATTGAGTGATCCTAATGGAATGAAATTGTTAAAATCGTTGCAGGTTAAAGGGACTGATAAGGCATTACAAAGAGCCAGTCGAGATAACAAGGGCCATGCGTTGGCGTTGGTTTTGTTAGCGAAAGTATTAGTGCATTATTTTCAGGGTAATATCGCTTTACGCAATCAATTGCCGCATTTAAAACGAGGTGATAGAACTGAGGAGCGTCATGCACGGCGTATGTTGCAGTTTTATGATGAGCAGTGTTGGGATGCAGGGAGTTTGGAACGACGATTTTTGTATTTATTGGGTTTATTTGATAGACCGATGGGTTTGGTTGAAAAACAGGTTTTATTTGAGCAAGCAGAATTTGCCCAGCCATTGAATCAGTTGTCAGAGTTAGAGTTTAAAAATTTAGTTAAGAAGCTGGAAAATGCTAATTTGCTGTTTAATTCTGAAATTGATTGGGATTGTCATCCAATTATTCGCCAGTACTTTGGACAGCGTTTTAAGGACTCTCAAGAAGAATTATTTAAGCAAGCTCACTTGGTTTTGTTTGAGTATTATCAATCTGTGCCTGATAAATATCAGCCTGATACCTTAGAAGAATTAGAACCTTTGTATCATGCTGTGGTGCATGGCTGTTTGGCTGGAGAATATGAAAAAGCTAAGGAAGAGGTATTCCGCACTCGTATTAGACGAAAAGGTGAATTTTATTCTAATAAAAAACTTGGTGCATATAGCCAAGATTTAGCAGCTGTTAAAACATTTTTTTCTCAAGACTGGTCATACCCAATGCAACAGAACTTATCTCAAAGAGACCAAGCTTGGTTATTTGGAGTTGCTGCATTTCAGCTTATGTCATTAGGGCGGTTGTCTGAGGCCTTAAAGCTCAGAAAAATAAATCTAGCATTGCGTATAAACCTAGGAGAGTGGGAAGATGCCTCAATATCAGCTCAAAATTTGGCAACTATATATCTATTTTTAGGAAAATTAACTGAAGCTGAAGCTGCTGCAAGAAAAGCTGCCAAGTATGCAAAAAAAGCAAGAAACCTGTTTGAAGAAATAAGTAGTTACTGCCTGCTTACCATTTGTTTATATTATCAAAACTCTATAGGCGATGCGTTTAATTATTTTCAAGCAGTAGCTCAACAAATTCAAGGTCAACAATACTCATTATCTAGTTACTATCACTATTCTTTTTTGCTACACCAAACTGAAAATACCTATGAAATTAGACAGATATTAAATTTTGGAAAGAAATCATCTGAAATCCTCACAGAGCAACAAGGATTATTTGTATTCAGTAATGCTCTAAACCAGCTTATGCTAGCACACTGTCATCATATATTAGAAGAGCAAGAAAAAGCAAATGACCAATTTAATCAAGCAATTACTGTATTACGTAAGGCAGGAAGAATTCAATACTTTCCCATGTTCCTAATCGACCGCGCAAACTTCCATTTACAACAACAAAACTGGAATGATGCCAAACGTGACCTTGACGAAGCAGAATGTATTATCCAACGTGGTGATATGAAATTGTATGCGGTCGATTGGCACATTGCCATGAACAAATGTGAACGTGCAATGAACAACGAAAAAGCCGCTTTAAAACATAAAAAAATTGCAAAAGAGCTGATTAAACTCACGGGCTACAAATTACGCGAAAAATGTCTGAACCAAATTTAAAAATACGGATTCAACATTGAAATTGCCAGTGTTTATTTAAATCCTTGCTGGATACTTTTTGCTGCTTAAGATTGTAAATCTCAAATCCTCTGCTAATCTCCTTAATATTTGTCAAAGAATTTTGGAGTATTTCATGTTTACTCACAATAGGAAACGATGGCTATTTTTCAGCTATCTGTGCGTCTATCTCATCACCAGCTTCGCCCAAGCTGAAACCTGTAACAACAACCAATGTGACTACAGCATTAAACTACAACAAGCAGGTTCGTATGTAGCAAAAGTCAGTTTAGATCGTGCGGGCATCGCTGGGATTTGGGGCTTGTCAATCATACCTAAATCTACACCTCAACTTGAGGCTGCAAGTATTGGATTTGGCTCAGTGCTTAAACCTGCTGAACAAACATCCAGTCAAATAACATTCACGCTCTCAAAACCTCAAACGGTTCATTTCAGCTTTTATAACTACACAGAAGGCAGTCAACCAATTGCAGCAGCAATCAAGCAATATCAAAAAAAACAATACTTTACAATTGACAGACCTGTTGCAAACACCTCAGGGCAAACCTATGTCTCAGGTGAGTTGGCAGCGGGTGATTATCAAGTCAGTCTCTCAAACCTAAGTGAGAGCGAAGCTGCTTATGTTGGAATTTTATTACAAGCCAATGATATGAGTTGTTGCTCAAGCAGCGGCTGGATTGAACCAAATTCAGCTCAAGTGGGCTACGTCTATTTTAATTTAACTCAAGCAGCTACGGTTGATCTGTCGGTGCTATTTGGCGAAAGCTATGGCAACTTAGGTGCATCAAAACCGATACTGGGTCTCGATTATATTAATGCAGCAGGGGAAATTCAGGCAGTTCAAATTGAACAAGATGCGTTAAATATGATTGAAGGTCAAAATGCTAGTTATTGGGCAAATCAAGCAACAACGCAATTAGAAGCTGGAAATTATGAACAAGCAATCGCTAATTACAATAAAGCGTTAGAAGCTGATCCAACATTGACAGGTGCATTGTATAACAAAGGCTTAGCTGAGTATTATTTAGAACAATATGACAGCTCAATGCAATCTTATGCACAGGCATTGGAATTGAACGGCAATTTGGATCAAGCATGGAATAATTTAGGCCAATCACTATATGCTTTGGGTTGTTATCAACATGCTGCTTTGAGCTATGAGCAAGCCTCTCAAATTAATCCTAATGATTCAATTTATACCAATAACCATGAGTTAGCGACCCAACAATTCGCTGTACAAAATACTCCTCAAAATATAACATATCCTGCTGTTTTTGAAGAAATAACAATTGAAACAGAACGTCTTATATTTGCTCGTTTAAGTAATAATGGTCAATATTTACTCACAAATTCTGGCCATTATAAGGATGACAAAATACTACAAGTTTGGGATACGGTAACGGGGAAAAACCTTAGGAAGTTAACATTGCCTAGTACAAAAAACTTTATTAGAGCTATTTTTTCGCCTGATGGAAAATATATTATTGTTTATAATGGGAAAAATGACAGTTTATTATTATGGGATATAAGTAAGAATCAAACTATCAAATTTGATGACACATTATACAAAGAAAACGTTTTTTCTTTTAGCCATGATAACAAACAACTTGCTATTAAAGCGGTGGATAACACGATACGGTTTTGGGATATTGAAAAAGCTAAAGAAGTCAAAACCCTAGATTTACAGCAACATGTAGATAGCTATAGCAGAATAAGATTGGATCCCAATGAGAAATATTTAGCAACAGTTTCTAAAGCTCGATTTATTTATATATGGGATATTAATACGAAGCAGCTTGTTAATTATTTTAAAATTAATTCTGATTTATCATTATTTCAGTTCAGCCCTGATAGTGAATACATGATTGCCACTGCTCAGAATCAAAATAAGATATATATCTGGAATATTTTAACTGGTCTTGAGGTTGCTCAATTATCAGTCATGGGTGATGCTTATGGCAATGATATTGATATGTTGCAATTTAACAAAGAAGAAACATTGCTGATTTCAAAAACTTCTACAGCGATCCAGTTTTGGGATATTAAAACAGGTGGTAAAGAAGTTGCTCGGCTAGAAAATAGCGGGGGTTCTCAAGCCATACTCACGCATGATAATACAATTGCTGTTGTTAATGAACGTTATTACACCAAGTTTTGGGATTTATCTGTTATCCCATTACAAAGAGAATGTGCTTTAAAAGCCCCCTCAATATTACCGGCATTAGCTATTCAACCCATCAATAATATTGTGATGCCATCTGAACAAATCGTACAAACACAAGATGGACAATTCATCACTTTAAATACACAAGAGCAACAAGTACAACTGCGAATACAGTCTGATGTTTTTCTGCAACCACACTCTATACCTGAAGTTTTTGCAACCCATTTTACTCCTATTGATATCCCAACAGCTTCAGAACCCATAAAGATTGCTCAAAATATCATCCAACAGGCTGATTCTATTCATACCCATTTATTTAGCCCTGATAGTCGAACCTTGGTAACAACTCACCCAAATAGAAAGATAAAAATTTGGAATATTGAATCAGGTAAGCAAATAGCCGAAATTGAAGGTTACATATCTAATATGCCAATCAGCTTTAGCCCTGATGGAACAATACTGGCTTTTGGGGCTTATAAAAATGCGATACAACTATGGGATATGACAACAGGCAAGGCCTCATTTTACTTAACAGGACATACAGCACAAGTGACTCATATTCTATTTAGCCCTGATGGTAAAACAATTGCGTCATCCGCAGGAGAGCCAGCGTTCTATCCAAGATATGGTGATACTGTTGTACGTTTATGGGATGTGACAACAGGTCAACAAATAGCTGAGCTAAAGGGACATGAAAATGGTGGTAAAGTGCTTAAATTCAGCTTTGATGGGACGAAGTTAGCCACTATTTCAGGTGATGATATGATTTATATTTGGGATGTTGCAACAAACCAAAACATACTAGCCTTAAACAATAATGGACGGGAAATGAGAGGCTTGGAATTGAGTCCAGACGGGAAACAAGTAGCTGTTATACCGAGTTTCCGCCAAAAAAATGTACAAATATGGGATATTGAAACAGCTCAAAACATTGCAGAACTCCATCATGAGAAAAAGATTGGCCACATTCTGTTTATTTCAAATACCTTGCTGGTGTTTTCTGATGATTATAATAATCAAGAGATATTGAATGAAACTATTTATATTTGGGATACAAGCAATTATACCAAATTAGTGGATTTAGATGCGAGTACACTCAGTGATATTCAATTCCTACAGTTTAATGCGAATAAGCAACGTTTGGTTTTTGATGATGGTCGCCAAGTATCGATTTGGGATATGAAACAAAGAATCAAATTGCTTCAGTTTCGTTGTTCCTATCCCAATTCATATTATTATTATTCAGGCAGTGGGTGCGATACTCAATTAAATCAGCAGGGACACATCTTAGCTGGCGTTAATAAAAATAATGATATTTTGCTTTGGGATATGTCTGAATTAGATGAGCTAAAAAGAATGCCCAAAGAGCAAAGTTTAGATGCGCAGGACTACACATTAAGTCCTGATGGCAACATCATCGCAGCAAAATTAAAGGATGGCACATTACGACAGTGGGATATAACCACAGGGCAAGAATTCAGTAACATTGAGGTCAACGATAGTTTCAGCTCTGTTATATTCCAACCCAATACAGGCCAATTGCTGGGTATCAAATATGATTATAAGAAGGCTGTTATACAAATATTTGACGCTCTGACTCAGACCTATACGACTCAACTAGAATACCAAGGTTATACAGGCAAAAATAAGCTTAGCTTTAGTCCTGATGGAAAACGGCTTGCTGCTTATGGGTATAACAATGGAGGCTTTAATACCTTACCTAGTGAGATATGGGTATGGGACACTGCAACACAGCAATCGATGCTTAAACTTAAGACCCATGAAAATTGGGTTAATTCAGTTGTCTTTAGCCCTGATAGTACGCGCATAGTTTCGGCTTCATCTGATACCACAGTGCGTTTATGGAATGCCAAGACGGGAGAAACCATTGCGGTATTCAATGAACACCCATCATGGGTTAATGCGGCAACCTTTAGTCCTGATGGCAAACTCATCGCGTCAGCCTCTTATGACAAAGCAATTAGTATTTGGGATGCAGAAACAGGTCAACAACGTGCGGTATTTACTGGGCATTGGGATTGGGTCAACACAGTTGCGTTTAGTCCTGATGGAAAAACCCTGATTTCGGGTAGTAACGATCAAACGATTCGTTTATGGGATGTTGAAACAGGACAGCTAAAAGGCCTGTTTGCTACAACCGATGCCAATTTATATACCTCAACAAATTTTGGTGGGGTTAATCATATTCGTTTTAGTCCTAATGCTGAAAAAGTCATTTTTGTACAAAATGAAAAAGTGTATATTTGGGATTATGAATTGATGCAGCAACAGCTTGAACCTTCTGTACCAGAAACCGCACCTGAACCAGGATACTCAATGCCAAGCATGACAGATTATTATCGATATTTGGCAGAGCTTAAGGCTCAGGAACAGGCAGAAAATAATCAGTAGGAACAAAACAGCCAATAGTGACAAATAAAAGAAGGAAGTCAACCTTTTAAATAGTGTTTTATACCATTGAGTCTATTGGTCAAGTAATGTGCTTGAAAATCTAAGAATCAAGACTACACTAATAAGTAACTTCCTCCTTTTTGACGGATTGTACCCACCTCGCAAGGTCTAGCGGTTGGGTACTTTTTTTATTATTCCTCGTCTGAAAAATCAAAAATCAAATCATCAATCGGCTCTTGAATATAATGACCTTGAGCAAAATCCACTTCACACGACCAGAGTACGGTTAAACTGTTTGCATCCTCAACCGCTTCAGCAATGGTTTTCATACCCAATTCATGGGTTTTCTTAACAATATCTTCAATCGCTTTTTGATTTTCTGCATTGTCCGTCGTACCCAAACCTTTAGTAAACGAACCATCAATTTTGACATAATCTACAGGCAAATGGCGCAGCGTGGTTTCATAATTTAAACCTGTACCAAAATGCTCTAAGGCGGATTGGCAATTCATGGCTTTAAGAGCGGTCATAAAGGCTTTGGCTAGTTTTACTTGGCTAATCGCACTTGATTCACTGATTTCAACAATGACCCGTTCTCCTGGTACTTGAGCGGCTTTCAATAATTTACGAATAAATAATAAAATACTTTCATCTCGAATCGACTGATCCGACAGCTTAATAAATAAATGCGTAGGCTCACCCCGTTTTTCTTTTTCAGCAATTTTGGCCACACTTTCTTTCAATACCCACTTATCTAAATCAGTGACCATATTTGCTTGTTCAGCAGCATCGAATAAGTCTGCGGTGGGCACGTTTTGGCCGTCAGCATCTTGCATCCGTAAGAACACTTCATAAATGGCTTGGGTATCATCATGCAAACTGACAATCGGTTGAAAGCGTAACGACAAACGATTTTCATCAAATGCGGTCTCAATCAATTTGGCCACATTACTGTTTTTATGCTCTTTATCCGCACCGCTTTTATTCACGACAGCTTTGTATACGTTAAAGCCATTGCCGCCTTTTTTCATCATTTCGGTACATGCTGCATGTGCATCACTTAAAACCCCCTGCGGTGTTGCTGAGGACGCTAAAACCAGTGCAATACCGACACTACAAGTGGCGACTAAAGTTTGATTGCCAATTTCAGTCACTTGAGATTCGACCACTTTACAAATTTTCTGGGCTAATGCACCTGCATACTTTACATCTTTATCAGGAATCAAAATCGTAAAAGCACTGTCGTTAAATCGTGCAACACTACCGCCATCACCGACTTTCTTCAAAAGTTTGCCAATGTTTTGAATCACAGGGTCAGCACCACCGACTCCAACACGGTCACGAATCGAAACAAAATCATCAATCATCACATATAGCAACACGCTGCGTACATGTTCAGCCATGGCTTTGGCTAAGGCTTTTTCAAGTAATAAAAGGAAATGTTGCCGATTAAATAAACCTGTTAGCTGGTCGCGGCGACTGACTTCTTTTAACTGGCGTTCCAGTTCTTCACTTTGGGATTGGTCACGAATAATAACTTGAATACAAGGCTCGCTATCATAACGCGCGTGACTAACTTCCATTTTAAATTTAAAGCGTTTGTTATTGGATTTAAGGCCTTCTAAGTTAATATTGCGTTCTTCTTCCTTAGTATCAGCCATAAAATCCCGCATGAATTCTTTAAAATTAGCTTGGTCATTCATGGAGACTAAATCCATAATTGGCACGCCTTCCATATCGTCCAACTTTTTATAGCCAAACATATCTAAATAGCTGGGATTTGCATGGATGTGCATACCATCATGAACATAGGAAATTGCATCACGTGAAGTCTCCAATAACATTTTGTTATGTTTTTGGCCTTCTTTGTACAATTGTTCTAATTGACGACGCTTACGACGTTCCGCCAGATTTTCTAGCTCTAAGCCAACCACGGTTTGTAAACAAGTTTCGGGGCTGTCCGGCACAACTTGTTTTGCACCTGCGGCCAACGCTTCAGCAATTACTTTCCCATCCAAAGCATCTGTAATCACAATAATGGGAATATCTTGTTTCGCGGTTTGGACAATTTCACATACCGTGGTGGCAGTGAGTTCATAAATCTCAGGATCGCCAATCCGTGGCACAGTAATGATTAAATCCCATTCTTGCTGTGCCAAAGCATCTTGCAAATCTTCATCGTCTTCAATGTGTTTCGGGCGGATAGGAAAACGGGCTTTGCGTAGTCGATTCAGAATGACCTCAGCATCGTTGGCAGATTCCTCAATCACAATTAAGCGGATAATGTCATTCTGTATCACACTGTTTCTCCTTCAAAATACCAGTATTCATGCGTCAGTCTGGAAGTTATGTTGATTATAATACAATTACCTTTTAAATCGAAACGACTTAGGATTGAGGGTAAAAGCTTTTATACCATGCGGCAAATTGGGCGACACCATATTCAACGGAGGTTATTGCTGAATAGTCAAAATCTTGTTGTAATAAACGGGTATCTGCAAAGGTTTTCAATACATCACCTGCTTGTAAGGGTTGTAAATCCAGTTTTGCTTTGATGCCTAAGTGCTTTTCTAATAGTTCGATATAATACATTAGGCTCACTGCGCGGCTACAACCTATATTATAAATTCGATAGGGTGCTTGGCTGCTAGAGGGTGTGGGTTGAAGCGGATTCCAGTCGGTATCTTTTTGAGCGGGCTTGTCAATAACGTGTTCAACCCCATCGATAATATCATCAATATAAGTAAAATCTCGCACCATTTCACCATGATTATAAACAGGAATGGCTTTCCCTTCTGTCATCAAATTTGCGAATTTAAACAATGCCATATCAGGACGCATCCAAGGGCCATACACCGTAAAGAATCGTAAACCTGTACAGGCTAAATCATACAAATGTGCATAACTATGTGCCATCAATTCATTGGCTTTTTTAGTGGCAGCATATAGGGAAATAGGATGGTCAACGCTATCGGATTCGCTAAAAGGTTGTTTTACATTTGCACCATAAACCGAGCTGGATGAAGCAAATACAAGGTGTTTTACATGAGTTTGGCGACAGCCTTCTAAAATATGTCCAAACCCTGTTAAATTGGTATCAAAATAGAACTCAGGATGATCGATTGAATAACGAACCCCTGCTTGTGCTGCAAGATTTACCACCACATCAAATTGATGCTGTTCAAACAATGCATGCATTGCCACTCTATCAGTAATATCGAGAAGCTGGAAATGGAATTGTGCCGATGATGTTAAACGAGCAAGGCGTGCTTTTTTCAATTCAACAGCATAATAGTCATTTAAATTGTCTATGCCATAAACAGTGTCACCACGTTTTAATAGGCGTTGTGCCAGTGCTGAGCCAATAAAACCCGCAACTCCTGTCACTAAGATTGTTGCCATTAATGCTTACCAAACTTGCAAAAACGCTTAATTTTACTCATTTCAAAATCAATACGCAAAATTGTCTCCATGATGCGATGCTTTTCCTCAGTCAATATCTGGGGTAATTTGATAAACTCTAGTGCAGAAACACGGCACATTCTAGTTTAAATTTTAAATAACTGATCTGAGTTCAAAATCTGAAACGTCAGGCTGGGAATTGCGGCAATGATTCATTTTTCTCAAATATGGACTTTTGTTAAGAGCATAAATGAGTTATATCCGTTGTTATTCATCAATCTTTGTAGCGATGCTCTTGTCAATTGCTTTATAATAGTCCATTAGACGATAAGCGACTGGCATTGGACATTCTGGAATGATGAGACGAAATCAAAAAATGAAAATTACAGACCCTTACTTAAAAGAACGAGTGCAGCTCTCAGGCGAGCAAAGTTCAGGTACAGGGTGGTTTTTTGGGCTATTTTTTTTAGCATTACTAGGCGGTGGTGGTTATTATTTTTATCCACAAATTCAGCCTCATGTACAGCCATTAGTAACAAAAGTACAACAGCAAATAGCTGGATTAATGGCTAAATCAGAGCCTACAACGACATCAGAACCGATTAAAACGGCCAATATTACTGATGATAAAATCGACACGACAGAAATAAGCAAGCAAATTCCTGAACCACCAACAAAGCCTGTTAGCGATAAGGTTGTGATTGTGACTTCTGAGGAAGGTTCTGAATCAGAAAAAACCTCTGATGCTAAAGTCACTGATTCAAATTCAGAGAAGACTAAGCCCGTTGCTGAAGTCGTTGCAAGCACCAAACCGAAAACAGCCGAACAAACTGTAGAAACAACACCATCTAAACCAGAAGTTAACCAGCCTGTAGTCGAAAATACAGTTGCTGCAACTGAGACCAAATCAGAAACTAAGCCATCGATCCCAGAAGCTAAGTCTACTGCTCCAAAAACATCATTGTCAGAAGTGGCAGTCACCACCGCATTACCACATGAAATGCCCAACGTTGGCAAACCAAAATCCACAACAGAAGAAGCAAAACCTGAGCAGCCTGCCGCAGAGCTAACGCCACAGCAACAAGCCCAAGTCAAAAAATTAATGTCTAAAGCCAAAGTGCAGTTACGCCGTTTACGTTTGACTAGACCTGAGGGTGATAATGCTTATGCAAGCTATCAGGCGTTAAAAAAATTGGATGAGCAAAAAGCCAATGAAGTATTAACCAACATCGTAAATTGGTATCAGACTGAAGCTAAGAAAAATTTAAAAGAAGGTTGGATTGCTTATCCTGCAAAACGTAATGCAATGGTTGTTTATCAACGCTTAGAAAAACTTGCGCCTGAACATGAAGGTACAGTGGCTTTATTAAAAGATATTTTGCTTGCATTGAAAACACGAGTCGATATTCATTTAGAACGCAATAATATTCTCAAGCCCAAAAATGACAATGCCTATGTTAATGCGCGATTGATGTATAATACAGCGCCTCAACATGAGCTGACTCAAGCCAGTTTAGCCAATGTTGAACAGCGGATGTTAAAAATTGCTGATAAACAAATTGCACGGAAAAAATTCACCACCCCAGAAAATGACAGTGCATATCAAACCTATAAAACCATGTTGAAAATGAATCCCGAAAGCGTCAATGCCAAGCAAGCAATTAAAGCTTTGGCAACCCGTTATTACAACTTGGCTTTAAAACGCAAGGCTCAAGGTCGCAAGAGCTCAGCTATTTCCCTTGTTGACCGTGGTTTAACTATTGATGCTGAACATGAAGAACTGAAAAGTTTAAAGCAAAAGCTTGAAAATTAACTGTCAGTAGCATGAAAGCAGATTGAGTATTGTTAATCACTCGCTGCTTTTTTCTGTATTTATTGATGGCAATATAAGTGATAGAAATAGGGGCAATTTTAGCAAATATCCCTATTTACATGATTATTACTAAATTCAGGTATGAAAAATAAATCGGCGCACATCATATCGTGTGGCTACTTTTATAGGATTGTTACAATTGCATATACTTGCTGCCTAGTCGTTCCTACTCCTTCATAAAGCTCTAAATAGATCATTGGGTCAATAAAAATCATTATGGTATGCTATATTGCTTTTTCACATAACTCACAGTATTTAGGCCAATGAGAAATCCATAAAGGTTGATTGGATGCAAGAAGATTTCACTCAAGCATTAACACAAGTTATTGAATTAATTAAAGGAGTAGTGGATGGTTTAAAAAATTATTTACTAGGCCATCCTATTGAAGTATTTATTGTTATTTGCATTCTCATTGCAAGTGTTGTTTTATTTTACTATTTGCCTAAAATTCTGGCAGCACTATATAAAGACCTAGTACAACTTTTTATTATTCTGGTTAGATGGGCTGTGTTTAGCATTATTATTGTGTTCTCTATTTGGACGATTGCCAGCTTTTCTACGACTTGCGGTTTAATCAATGAACACTTAGGAACAAAGCTAAAATGTGAAGCTCAAAAATAAAGATTAAAAATCCTTATTGCTACAAAACCAATTATTTATTTTCACCGATAACTCTTGAATCAAATCTATTTATCCCCATAAAAAATCTCTTAAATATTCTAGGTAAATAAATCCAGATTTCGATACTTTTGGGAGTCAATATGACACATTCTGCGCAATCAGAAACTGAAGAAAAAACACAAGAACAAGCTGAAACAATAGTCGAGGAACAACAAACTGAAGTAGCAGAGCCAGAAAAAGCCGAAGCAACTGACACAGATAATACTGAAACACAAGAAGAACAAGTTGAGCCAGAAGAGGTTTCAGAATTAAGCTTAAAAGCTAAATTAATTGAAGCTGAAGCTAAACTCGCAGCGGCTGAGAAAAAAGCCCAAGATAACTGGGAAGCATTAGTACGCCAAAAAGCAGAATATGAAAACTTACAAAAACGCACTGAACGTGATGTTGAAAATGCGCGTAAGTTCGCCCTAGAAAAGTTTGTTAATGAATTGCTTCCTATTCGGGATAATCTTGAAATGGGTATTGAAGCTGCCAGCAAACCAAATATGCAAGTTAATACCGTAATTGAAGGCATGAATCTCACAGATAAAGCCTTTATTAATGTGTTAAATAAATTTGGGATTGTAGAAATTAATCCTCATGAACAAAAATTTGACCCTGATTGGCACGAAGCAATGGCAATGCAACCCATTCCAGATATGGAAGACAATACCGTTGTGATTGTGCACCGTAAAGGTTACCACCTCAATGAGCGGTTATTACGTCCAGCTCAGGTTGTGGTGGCAAAGCAAGCTTAATAGTAGAAGGGCGTTTTGCCCTCAAGAAAACTGAATAACAATATAACGCCATGAAATAAAGCTGAAAAACCGCTTGAAATACAGCTTTTAACCCTCAACTAATCATGGCAGAAAAGAACAACTTACTAAGGAGTAAACAATGGCTAGAATTATTGGTATTGATTTAGGAACGACTAACTCATGTGTCGCAATCCTTGAAGGCAAAAATCCTCGTGTGATTGAAAACAGCGAAGGTGCACGTACAACCCCTTCAGTTGTTGCATTTACCAATGATGACGAAGTCTTAGTTGGTCAATCTGCAAAACGCCAAGCAGTGACAAATCCAAGCAACACATTATTCGCCGTAAAACGTTTAATCGGTCGTAAATTTGCCGACCAAATCGTTCAACGCGATATTAATATGGTGCCTTATAAAATCGTAAAAGCGGACAATGGTGATGCGTGGGTTGGTGTAAGAGATAATAAAATGGCCCCGCCTGAAGTTTCAGCCCGTGTCTTAATGAAAATGAAAAAAACTGCTGAAGATTTCTTAGGTGAAGAAGTGACTGAAGCGGTGATTACTGTACCTGCTTACTTCAATGATTCACAACGTCAAGCCACAAAAGATGCAGGCCGTATCGCGGGCTTAGACGTAAAACGTATTATCAATGAACCAACAGCAGCATCATTGGCTTATGGCATGGATAAGAATGCAGGCGACTCTAAAATTGCCGTATATGACTTAGGTGGCGGTACATTTGACGTATCTATTATTGAAATTGCTGAAATCGATGGTGAACACCAATTTGAAGTATTATCAACCAATGGTGATACTTTTCTAGGTGGTGAAGATTTCGACTTACGTATTATTGATTTCTTGGTTGAAGAATTTAAGAAAGAATCTAGCGTTGATTTGAAAAATGATCCATTAGCATTGCAACGTTTGAAAGAAGCCGCTGAAAAAGCCAAAATTGAATTATCATCAGGCACTCAAACTGACATCAACTTACCTTACATCACTGCTGATGCGTCAGGGCCTAAACATTTAAACATCAAATTAAATCGCGCTAAATTAGAATCTTTGGTCGAAGATTTAGTTGATCGTACTTTAACTCCATGTCGTACTGCGTTGAAAGATGCGGGCTTATCTGCAAGCGAAATCGATGACGTGATTTTGGTTGGCGGTCAGTCTCGTATGCCTAAAGTACAAGACGCGGTTAAAGCTTTATTCGGCAAAGAACCTCGTAAAGACGTGAACCCTGATGAAGCAGTTGCGATTGGTGCAGCGATTCAAGGCGCAGTGTTATCTGGTGATGTGAAAGATGTATTATTGTTAGATGTTTCTCCATTGTCATTAGGTATTGAAACAATGGGCGGTGTGATGACTAAATTGATTCCTAAAAACACCACCATTCCGACTAAAACATCACAAATCTTCTCAACGGCGGACGATAATCAAACTGCGGTAACCGTACATATATTACAAGGTGAACGTGAAGTTGCCTCAGCGAATAAATCGCTAGAAAAATTTGACTTAACAGGTATTCCACCCGCTCCACGCGGTGTGCCTCAAATTGAAGTGGCTTTTGATATTGATGCCAATGGTATCTTGCACGTATCTGCGAAAGATAAAGCGACAGGCAAAGAACAGAAGATCGAAATTAAAGCATCTAGTGGTTTAACTGATGGTGAAATTGATCGTATGGTTCAAGATGCGGAAGAACATGCAGCCGAAGATAAGAAATTCCAAGAATTAGCAACAGCACGCAACTCCGCTGACCAAATGATTCATGCCACTGAAAAATCAGTGAAAGATTTAGCAGAAAAAGTCTCTGATGAAGACAAATCCGCAGCAGAAGCAGCGGTTGCAAGCTTACGTGAAGCAGTGAAAACTGAAGACAAAGACGATATTGAAGCAAAAACTCAAGCTTTGGTTGAAATCTCTAGCCGCATCGCACAACAAGCGTATGGTGATAATCCAGCAGGAGAGGCACCTGAAGGCTTTACTGATGCCGCTCAAGCAGCACAAGCGGGTGGCAGTGCCACAGGCGAAGATGTTGTTGATGCGGAATACACTGAAGTAAAAGATGCCAAAAAATAAATTTCAAAGCTTTTAATCAATACTAAAGGCTTGACCATTGTTATCAATGGTGGGTCTTAAAAAGCTAATTTTTATTTTTTTTCTTTGAGGCCATTAACCGATTAGACGTTAGTGGCCTTTTTATTTTTTGTACTTCTCTGTCATAATTACTATAGCCAATTTTGTTTTGGGTATTAGGACTGGCAGTCCTATAAAACTTTAGATATCAATTATTTTTAAAATCAAGGACTGCCAGCCCGTATCATCTTAGAATAAAATGACTATAGTTGATATTATTTGGTGTCAATTAATTATAGTGCATTATTATGCTAGGTTTCATCAGTGCTCTTATATTTTTATTCATCTTTCAGATTTAAGTCAATGTAGCGAAATTGGAATGCCGTTTGAAAACTGGATTGCAATTGGCGCAAATTAAAATTAGGTTGGTATTATGTCTTTAAGTAATGAACATCATAAAATTCTACTACAAACCGCACGGGCTTCTATTAAGCAGGGTTTAGAACAAGGACACCCACCTAATGTAAACCTATCTGAGTATCCAGCAGAATTACGGGTGATTAAAGCCTGTTTTGTTACTTTGGAAATTCAACATAATTTACGTGGATGTATTGGTGCATTGGTTGCGAATCAGTCTCTAATTGAAGAGGTGGCCTGTCATGCTTATGCTGCGGCTTTTGATGACCCTCATTTCACTGTGTTGCAATCCAGAGAATACGCGCTACTGAGCGTACATATCGCAATTTTAAGTGAACTTGAGCCGATGCAATTTGATTCTGAGCACGATTTAATACGTCAATTACGACCTAATATTGATGGTTTGGTATTAGAAGATAAAAGTTATAAAAGCATGTTTTTGCCTATAATATGGAAATCACAGCCTCATCCTCAAGATTTTTTATATCAGCTCAAACGCAAAGCAGGTTTACCCACTGATTATTGGTCAGATTCTATAAAAATTCAGCGTTATACAACAGAGTCTTTTTATAATTAAACCAACAATGAATCAGTTCTTAGAACTGCTTATCATCTGATGATGAGCAATCCTAACAAACTAAGATTCTCGCGCTTAAAAGCGATACTTCAAAGTTAAACCAATACTTC
This sequence comes from Candidatus Albibeggiatoa sp. nov. BB20, assembly GCA_016744725.1. Lineage (GTDB taxonomy): Bacteria > Pseudomonadota > Gammaproteobacteria > Beggiatoales > Beggiatoaceae > Albibeggiatoa. Next base: position 17,315 of record JADGDW010000041.1, read on the forward strand.
TTGGTTGTTGTGGATTGGCCAGAAAGGTTGAATTTTGAGTGATACTCCCTGCATTGTAATAACGTGTATCAAAAACATTATGAATATCCACGAATACAGACAATTGATCCCACACCTCTATTGCCCCAAAATGTAAATCCATCACCACATAACCCGGAGAAGTAAGCCACTTGCTCGGTTGATTTGGGTCTGGCTTATTAGAAACGGTTTGGTCAATTAAGTAAATTTTCGGGGTAAAAAAATAACGTTGCTGATAAGTAAAAGTCGCGCCCAGCTTTAATTTGTGCTCAGCAATATAAGGTAAATCACGTTTAACATTATTACGTCCCATAACCTCACCCGTAATATAGCTGTAATTTGCCCAGAAACTACCTGAGATATTGTTGCCGAAATAACGTTGATACTGCAAATCAAGGTCTAAGCCATAATGGCGTTCTGTTTCCAAATTTGCTTGAAAATTACCTGCCTCAATATAGCCACCGGGAATAAACTGCACAGGATTTTGCTGGGTTGGACTGGTAGCAACAAGCCCTGTTACCTTTGAAGAATAGCCACTAATTGAAAAATTCAAATCATGGGTAAATTGATGAAACACATTGAATTCCCAGCTACTGACTTCTTCAGGTTGTAAATTAGGGTTTAACACTCGGAAAAAGCTGCTGACATATTCCCCACGTTCATTTTTAACCCCAGAAAATGTACCATAAACGCTGTAACTTTCATGTGGAGATGGAGCGCGGAATCCCCGACCATACAAAAGCTTAACCGTTGTATCTTGTTCTGGTTGATATACTATGCCCAAACGTGGGTTTACCGTGCTGCCATAACTTGAACTATCATCATAACGTACACCCAAAGTGGACGATAATATTTCACTCCAATGCGATTGCAACTGTAAATACAATGACTTATTGGTGTATTCCGTGTCTAAAAATTGGATAGGTAAGGTATCATCCGTCCCAACATAGTATAAGTTTTGTTGACTATAAGGCGTGGATGGTACAAAGGCCGAAGATAAATCAGCGGTGCGCGGCAACGAGTAATAATCATCAAAACCTAAGCCTGCAACTAAATCATGTTTTTCATGTAACAAATAAATAAATTGCTGTTCAACACTGCGTTTTCGACCTTTGGCATATTTATAACCATCTTGAAAATCTGTAAAAATATTATTAAATCGTGAGCTAGGTAAAACCTCATAAGTGCTGTAGTGCAACGTAGTATCACCTGATAAACGTTCAAAATCAAAATGATATTTACTATAAACAGATGTTAGTTCCGTTTCCCAAATAGCATTAGGATCATATAAAGTGGCTTTTGGGGTATCTCCCGTGCTACTGGGACTGAGAAAATGACCGTAATTAAACCCAATGGTCAGATTTTTAAGAATTTCTAATTTGGCGTATGCACTACGACTTTCCGTTGCAGCATAATAATCTTCACGTTCGCTTGCAGGTATCACTACATTGCCTGAAAAAGTGGTTGCATCGGTTTTGGCATAGGCTTCTGGATAATATTGAGATAAATCCGCATTATCAGCTTGATGAATATGTCCACCCAAAGCCAATTTAAAATTCTCATTCAAGTAGCCGCCTGCACGGGCATGATGATAACGATAGCCATGAGAAGCCCAAGTGGTAGATAATTCAACACCGTTAACACTATCACCATCCTCAGTAATAATATTCACCACGCCGCCAAACGCATCCGCACCATACAAGGCCGCTGCAGGCCCATATACGATTTCAACTTGCTTGGCATAATACAAAGGAAAATTATCAGCAACGGGAATAATCTCACCTGTAGGCGAATCAATTCGAATCCCATCTTGTAAAATTAAAAATTTATTGTTGCCCAAATGGCCGCGTAAGGTGATGTTGTTATAGCGGGTTTCATCGCTGACCTTTTGAATATCAACCCCCGGTAAATCTCTTAATAAATCAGCCAAATTGATGTAACGGCGAGTTAAAATCTGTTGTTTGGTGATAACGACTACGGTTGAAGGTGTATCTTTGATATGTTCTTTGCGTCTGGATGCGGTGGTAATCGTGGTTGACATTAACTCTTCAAGTGAGAGTGAGAGTAGATAATCAGAATAGTCACGCTGTAATAAATCTTGAGCAGACAATGGCCATGCTAGCCAATAGAAAATAAAAAAATATCTCATGCTTGAGAATCGATGATTCATTAGTAAGCCCTCTCCTTGTTCGTTCTATAACGTATTATAGTAAATTTTTACCACACATAAGTCATTTTTATGATGATTAATACGTTTTAAAACAAAGTAATAGAATGCTGCGAGCTTATAAAAACACACTGGCCATGCACTTAGACCAGTGTGTGTTCCCAATATCTTCACTTCCTTAAAAAAGACTGATTATGATTTGGGTTGTCACCAATAAATCACCATCTTGTACCTGATAAGCAACACTGCTATCTGGATTTGAGGTCAAACTAGGGGGAATACGTTCACCAGCATCTAAACGTCTGGTTGTTGTATCGAATGTAGGCAATAATAAGTAGGACAAACCAAAGAAGTTTAAGCCCAATGTACCATCCACATTTAATACCACGTTTTCAACCCCTTCAATTTGTTTGGCTAAACTAATAAACGTTTCTGGGAATAGCACCGCAGGATAAATATTTTGTGATGTACCATCAGAAAATACGACCCGACCCTCGCGAATCGGTGCACGTAGATTACGTCTCGCCACTGGCGTATTGTCATCAGGCAAATAAACACCTGTATCACCCGTATCTTGATTCACATCTGCACCAAATATGACAACAACATGCGTAGTACGACCGTCGACTTGAATTTCTAATAATACATCACCTTTATCGTAACAACGAGCTGCATTATTTTCGCCAAGTGTATCACCCAGTAAAAAATAATCTTTCGGAGCTGGAATAAAACTAAATAGTTGTTGAGCAGTTGTTGTCACTAATAACTTCCCTGTTTCCTCATCCAATATTACACCTGCTGCTGCATCTACATTGAGCTGTATCTGACCATCAACATCAGGGATAAATGAACGCTGTAGCCCATCACGATCAATCATTACTACTAAGCCATCTTCACGTTGTTGAATGCTACGAATCCCCTGTGGGTTATTTACATCATTTAAAGCCTGATTCATTTCATTCAAAATAGGAATGCCGCGACCACCAACCCCAAAACCTTTGGAAAAATTAGGAAAATCATAGTCAATACTGACTTGTTGCGGGAACGCCTCAGGCAATTTGAAGCTGGCTAAATTAATCGGCGTATCTGCTGGCACAGTAAGCAAACCATTTTCATCCATTGTCCAACCCGGTTTTAAAAATATTTGTGCGGTTTCTAATGGCACAAGCTCTGGATTGAAATTAGTTAAATATTTAGTTGTACCCCAAGCATTGAGATTGTTAATCGCCGTCTCCTTCATTGCGCCGATATGTTCAGGTGTAATATAGCCAATAAGATAGCCTGTCAAACCACTCATATTATGTTCGGTTAAACCTGAAAAACTCTGTATAGGAATGGCATTAAACTGTGCTTCAGAAACTGAATCTAAGGTTGTTTCAGGAATAAAGCTCATTTGAGCAGGCGTAAGGATTGACATTGCATCGGCTGGAATTTTCTGTAAATCTGCATCCAAAAAAATGCTTAAGGCTTCAGGATCAATCCCAAGCAAATCACGGGTGTTATATTTAGAAAGTTGCTCAGGCTGAATACAATAATCTGGCATATCTGGATATTCAAAGCTTTTGGGTAATTGAATTTTCCCACGCAATTCAACCCCTTCAGCAAATGTGACACTTGGTGTAATGCACACGTTGCTTAATTGGCTATTTTGTAAAATTTCCGCTTGAGCAATAGTGGCAGGCGCACGGGCTTGACCTGTTAAAATACAACTGATTTGACCGCCAATCAGACGGGTATCATCATCTAATTCAACATCGCATAACGTACCCTGACTGAAAATAATATTGTTCAACACGCCGCCAGAGACTAAAGCACCATCAAGTATATTCACATCAGTTAAAGTGCCAAAATTTTGAATCTCATTGCATATATTACCGCCGATTAATTGTGAATAACGGGTGATCGTCGCATTGCACACCGTGCCAAAATTGTAAACCACAGAGCTGATTTTACCGCCTTCAACTGTTGTGTCTGGATTAAGGGTTAAATTAGCAATTAAGCCTTGACTGGTAATATCGCCTGCTAAATAACCTCCTGAAATGCTGCCGTTAGCTTGAATATTAATATCAGTTGCGGTGTTACCAGAATTATTTGTAACCCCAATGATGTTGCTACCTATAGTGACCCCAGATATTGGTGTGATCGGTATCTCCGTTGGCGCATTAGAGTCTGACACTGGTGGTTCATCTGGTTTGCGTTCTACTTTACCTTTCAGCGTAATCAAATATGGATTTTCATCACGGTCATTATTACTTAAGCTAAATATAGGCTTGAATTCACCGAGCAAGCTGCCTGTTAAAATCAAATCAAACGAAGCCGTATAATTTTGCTGATCTTGGGCAATCGACAATAATTGCTTCGGTATGGTTTGTCCAAAACCTAAACTAAACCCTGTTGGAATCGTTGGATTATCTAAGGTTAAAGTATCACTGCCAATATTTCGAATTGTAACCTTAACAACTTTGGATTCGCCTTGGTAAATCGTACCAAAATTGATTTCATTTTGACCCGTTTCAATTAAAATCCCATCAGCAGTTATTTCAATTTCAGGCTCAGGCTGCGCTTGAGTACGACACTGTAAATTATAATTAATAAACGCTTGGCTTGGGCTATTAGTAGTAAATTGTATGCCCAGTTGTGTGCCTGAAATACTGGAAGGAATACACTGCACTGAAAAACCATCAGTTTGCCCAGCCGCTAATTGGATGGCGTAATTATTTACAAAATCAAATTCTCCTGAAGCTTGTGAAACCAATTGAATATCCAGTGGTAACATGCCTTCATTCATAAATGTAATTTGAGCTGAAGTTGGGGTCGCAAATTCGCTAATCATTTCAATGTTACTGTTTAGAATCGGCTGAGAACTGAAAATAGGAGTTTGTTGCTCAAGAAAACTAAAAGTATTGTTAAGCACCGTATCCATAATGACATCACTCAGGCCATCCGCGCGTGATAATAATAATTGAGCGTTGACAGAATAATTACTTGCTTGTAACGATTGTGCGCTAGAAATTTCAATCGCGATTTTATCTTCACGGGTAGTGGCTGGCATCGTATTGCCTGCAAACTGAACGGTTGCCACAGTCGGTGTCAGACTTAAATCTGAACGCGTACCCACGCTTGTCAATCCACTATCATCAAATTCAATAAATACATTCGACACCGTATTCATATTGCCAAATACATTCACAATAAAAACATCTTTAGAATCTAAATTGATTTGATCTTCAATCAAACTGGCATTGTTAACCAATAAATAATTAGCAGCAGATAAAGTCGTATCCGTATCGCTATTACTGCTAAGTACATCTTGTGTATTACCTTCATTAATAAATAAACTATTAGGCGGATTAGCAATTGAATCTAATACTGATGTTGCTGCTTGTGTAATGGCAAAATCAAACTGTTGTACAAAATTGACTAACAAAATATCAGGATCAGTAAACAGTGAGTTTGTACCATTTTGCGCGTCAACATTGGTATTGTGAACCGAGTATGTGACTCTAGCAGGTTTTGAGGTCGCAATAATTGATATGATCGGATGGGCTGCGGTATTGGTAATCCGCCCATTTGCAACACTATAATCAGGATTAGCAGTGGATAAAACCAGACTTGCATTGGCATTGATAGACAGTGCATCGATACTGAAAATTAAAATATTTTGAGGTGGCGTAATTTCAATTAATGAGCCGACTTCCAAAACTTGCAAAATACCATCTGCATTTAAATCTTGCGTCCCCGTTGCGGAATTGGGCTGATTGCCTTCTTCGAATAACAGTACCGCATTATCACCATTCCAGATAATTTCTTCGGTCAATGTAATACGTACAAATGTGGTATTCGTTGCATCTGTTGTTACGCCCATATCAAAGCGCATTGCATGATCTTGGGTCAGGAAATTACCATTGGGTGTTATCACCGCTTGGTCAAGGTCGAGTACATAAGGGTTTGTGCTGGAAACAGGTAGGTCTGCTGGTAATGAGACGGGCACAATATCTGCTGCTTGGGCTACTGTACATTGCAAAATAATCAAAGCATTGAATAACAGTAATTTGATGAAATAGGCAAGCTTCATAATACTTATTCCTATATATTTTAAGTTGAATTACTGTCAAGTGTAGCGATTTTTGCGCATTATTCAAAATTCAATTGGATTAAATTTGTCTGAAATACGCTAACCACATGATATTGCATTTTCTTTAGGTTTGATTTTAAATTCAATAATCCGTATATTTTTCAAGAATTGAGACAGCAATAGCTCTGTCATTAGATAGCAATTCAAAGCCTGTAGGAAAAAAATCATTAAAACATTAACCTGTATAAAGTAGGGGAAATATTCACTATTATTGTGTTATTTTGCGCATATCGTTATAGTTGATAGCGTGTATTTTCGTGTACCATTATAAAAAGGAGTTAGCACGTGGAAACCACTGAACCATTTGATTTTATGGTATTCATTACAGATATTGTTGGACAGGTAAACAGTATTGCATGGGGGCCTCCTATGTTAATGCTGATTTTAGGCGTAGGTTTGTATTTAACCCTTGGCCTGATGTTTATGCCAATGCGCAAACTGGGTTACGGCTTCTCTTTACTATGGCAAGGACGGCAACAAACAGGTGAAGGTGATATTAGCTCATTTAACGCCTTGATGACTTCTCTTTCTGCAACCATTGGTACAGGTAATATTGCAGGTGTGGCAACAGCGATTTATTTAGGTGGGCCAGGTGCATTATTTTGGATGTGGTGTACAGCTTTAGTCGGCATGGCAACCAAATATTCAGAAGCAGTATGTGCAGTGCATTACCGTGAAGTGGACGCGAATAAAAACCATATTGGCGGTCCTATGTACTATATTAAAAATGGCTTGGGCAGTCATTGGGCTTGGCTTGGTGGTGTATTTGCCTTCTTTGGCGCATTCGCAGGTTTTGGTATCGGTAATATGGTACAAGCCAATTCTGTTGCAGACGTTTTACAAAGCAATTTTTCGGTAGACCCCAAAGTCACAGGTTTTGTGATGGCCTTATTTGTAGGTTTGGTTTTGATTGGTGGTATTCGCTGGATTGCTGAAGTTGCAGGCAAATTAGTGCCAACAATGGCGATTTTATATGTCTTAGGTGGTATTACTATTTTGGTTCTCAATGCAGAGAAAATTCCTGATGCCGTTAATTTAGTCTTTACGTATGCGTTTACGCCTGCTGCGGCTCAAGGTGGTTTTGCTGGTGCGGCAGTTTGGATGGCAATTCGATTTGGTGTTGCGCGTGGTGTCTTCTCCAACGAAGCGGGTTTAGGTAGTGCCCCGATTGCTCATGCAGCCGCACAAACTGACAGCCCCGTACGTCAAGGCCTGATTGCAATGTTAGGTACATTCATCGATACGATTGTCGTTTGTACCATTACAGGTTTAGTCATTTTGATTTCTGGTGCTTGGACAGGTGAAGTTAGTGGTGCAAGTTTATCCTCTTTAGCATTTGAACAAGCATTACCCGATATGGGTGGCTATATTGTCACATTTGGCCTCATTTTATTTGCGTTCACCACCATGTTGGGCTGGAGTTTCTATGGTGAAAAATGTGTGCAATATTTATTGGGAGTCAATGCGATTATTCCATTCCGTATCCTCTGGGTTATGGCGATTCCTGTCGGTGCAATGATGAAATTAGATTTTGTCTGGCTGTTGGCAGACACCTTAAATGCTTTGATGGCATTGCCTAACTTGATTGCATTAGTGCTGCTCAGTCCTGTTATTTTCAAATTAACTCGAGATTATTTCGCACAGCAACATTAATTTTGTGAACTATAGTCGTTTTATTCTAAGATGATACAGGACTGGCAGTCCTGTATCATCTTAGAATATCAATTACTTTAAAAACTAAGGACTGCCAGTCCTAACATCCAAAACGAAATTGACTATAACCTATACGAGAATTGGTAGCTTTTTTGAGTTTGGATAAAATGGCTACCAATTCACCCGATTGAACTATTATTATTTCTGCGATTTCTTTACAGCTTGTTTTTCAACTAAATTTATTTCCTCATAATGTCGGCATGACAATGCCAATAATATCGCCAAATGAATGTAAATTTTTAACGGCACATCATTGGCTTTAAATTCTTCTGCATGAGCTGCTTTATTTCTTAAAATGCGTAATTCATTGAATTGATGAAATTGACTGTCGGTGAAAATACCTTGTTGTAATAGTATTTTAGCTTGTATAGGGCTTTTTATTGAACGTAGTTTGATTTCAGGAAAATGCAAGTTGATTATTCTAGCCACCGCAGTTTCGGCGATTAGAAATGATTCGATAATAGCCGAGCGTGGAGACACATTGCCCAATGTCAGCAAATCATCTAGTGCCTCTTTTAAATCTTCAGGCAGTTTTTCTTCATTAAGCCCTAAATCTTTACTAGGCAGCAAACAGTCTTCATTTTCAGACGCTAATTGATTGACTCGTTCAGAAAATTCCGCTTCGATATAACCACTTTTAAATCGAGTTAAACGAGGTACAAGACTTTCTAATTTATCCCTAAAAGATAGAATGATAAGAACGACCACAGCAGGCCATGCCAATGACTCTATAACTGTCGCAATAAATGTTTTCCAGTCCATGGTTCGCGCTCCTGAGTGGTTCAGTTTTTAAATTCCAGCTATTTTTAATGACAAAAAGATGCTTGCTATGAATGATGAATATATGGTGAATTTTGGTTTATGTGAGAGGATTGCTAGTTCAGCCTGTAAACAACGCACCCGCGTCACTTGAGTTAGTAAGAAATCGAATCAAACTGTTCAGATTGGGAAGCATGGACTTCAAGCAGAATATGATTAGGTAAACATGCTGCAAAGGCCCCTCCTGACTGCTGCCAACCTGCGTGAACACAGTATTTTCCCTGACAAGGTGAGCTTACAAAACGGATTTTACCTTGCTTAATTTCCAATCGACTATGTCCTAAAAGCCCTTTCACATCCAATATATATGTTTGATGTAACGTCACTTTTTGCGTGCCTGTTGGCGAAGTAATCAACACGTAATCAGCAGGACTTTGTTGCCAATAACCCGCATACAATGGAATCAGACTGAGCAAGGCAATGCTGAGCACGACCCAATCCATTGGTTTTAGATGTTGTCTGAGTTGTTGTAAAATGTGCATTTTTTGGCGTAAATAAAACCATTTTACCCGATTAAACTATAAAAAAACTAATCCTAAACCAAAATAAAAGTTATGATTTCAGTCAGAATATAATGATATATTGATGAACCAACAATTTTAAGCGAAAATGCAGCCCATTGCTTTTTTAGCCAACAACCAGAATAAATTCAAATATTTTTAATTAAACCAATGAAGGAGGAAGTTATGCCTACACGTCGTGACTTAGCCAATGCAATTCGTGCATTAAGTATGGATGCAGTACAAAAAGCCAAATCTGGACATCCCGGTGCACCAATGGGGATGGCGGATATTGCCGAAGTATTGTGGAATGATTACATGCACCACAACCCTAGCAACCCAAACTGGGCTAACCGTGACCGCTTCATTATGTCTAACGGGCATGGCTCAATGATGGTGTATTCTTTATTGCATCTCTCAGGTTATGCGTTGTCAATTGAAGATATTAAACAATTCCGTCAATTACATTCAAAAACGCCGGGTCATCCTGAATACGGTTACGCACCAGGAGTTGAAACCACCACAGGGCCTTTAGGTCAAGGCATCACCAATGGTGTTGGGATGGCGATTGCTGAAAAAACCTTAGCAGCACAATTCAATAAAGACGGTCATGACATCATCGATCACAACACGTATGTATTTTTAGGTGATGGCTGTTTGATGGAAGGTATTTCCCACGAAGCCTGTGCGTTAGCGGGTACGTTGAAATTAGGCAAATTAGTCGCGTTTTATGATGATAATGGCATCTCGATTGATGGCGAAGTCGAAGGCTGGTTCACTGATGATACGCCTGCGCGTTTTGATGCTTACGGCTGGCATGTAGTGCGTGATGTTGATGGTCATGATTCTGATGCAATTAAAGCCGCGATTGATGAAGCCCGTAGTGTTACGGATAAACCGTCTATCATTTGTTGTAAAACCATTATTGGCTGGGGTTCTCCGAATAAAGAAGGCAAAGAAGACTGTCACGGTGCACCATTAGGTGATGATGAAATCGCATTAACTCGTAAACGTATCGGCTGGGCACACGACTCTTTTGTGATTCCTGAAGACATTTATGGCGGTTGGTCTGCCAAAGACAAAGGCGCAACCTCAGAATCGGATTGGAATAGCAAATTAGCAGCATATAAAGCCGCATTCCCAACAGAAGGTGCAGAATTAGAACGTCGTTTAAATGGTGATTTACCTGCGGACTTTGAAGCAAAAGCCAACGTATTTATTGCTGAAGTTGATGGCAAAGCAGAGAAAATTGCTTCTCGTAAAGCTTCACAAAATAGCTTAAACGGTTTTGGCCCCTTGTTACCAGAATTATTAGGTGGTTCTGCAGATTTAGCGGGTTCAAACTTAACTTTGTGGTCAGGTTGCAAAGGCATTCAAGAAGATGCAGCGGGCAACTATGTATTCTACGGTGTACGTGAATTCGGCATGTCCGCAATCATGAACGGTATCACTTTGCATGGTGGTTTCGTGCCTTACGGCGCAACATTCTTGATGTTCTCTGAATATGCACGGAATGCGTTGCGTATGGCGGCATTGATGAAAATCCCTACGGTTTTCGTTTATACCCATGATTCAATCGGTTTAGGCGAAGATGGCCCTACACATCAACCTGTTGAACAAATTGCAACCATGCGTTTGATTCCAAATATGAACATTTGGAGACCTTGTGACGCGGTTGAGTCTGCAGTGTCTTGGAAAATGGCGATTACGCGTAAAGATGGCCCAAGTTCATTGATATTCTCTCGTCAAGGTTTACCACATCAAACCCGTGATGCAGCGCAAATTGAAGCGATTGAAAAAGGCGGCTATGTTCTAAAAGATTGTAGCGGCACACCAGATGCGATCATCATTGCGACAGGCTCAGAAGTCGGTTTAGCGATGGATGCAGCAGCACAATTGAGTGGTAAAAATATCCGTGTGGTATCTATGCCTTGCGTTGATGTGTTTGAAGCCCAAGACCAAGCTTACCGCGAATCAGTATTACCAAGCAGCGTTAAATCTCGCGTGGTGGTTGAAGCGGGTTCAACAGGTTTATGGTACAAATATGTCGGCTTTGAAGGTCAAGTTGTGGGCATCGATTGCTTCGGCGAATCCGCTCCAGCAGGCGATTTATTCAAAGAATTCGGTTTCACTGTTGAAAATGTAGTGAAAGTGGTTGAAGCGGTGATGTAATTTTTAATGTAGGGTGTATAAACGCAGTGTCATACACCAAAATGTGACACATTCAAGGTGCATGACGTTTCACTTATGCACCCTACGCTTGTTGATTTCCTCAGACCAGAAAAACAAACAGTTATGCCGTACTTTATCTAATCTCTGCTCGTGTTCCATATATTC
>JADGDW010000223.1 GCA_016744725.1 Candidatus Albibeggiatoa sp. nov. BB20
GTGGAGATGTATATGGAAGAATAACACCAATCAAAGTACAAAGCTTTCCAGAGTCAAGTATGCCATAAAATACATTTGCATCAGGAACAGTCTTATTTTCACCAAAAGGGCGAATTTTCTTAATAATTGAATAAGAAAGGTTTACACCATCTTCTGGCGTATAAGTTATTTCACCATGACAGAAAATATCACCTAATTCATCATCACTATTTTTACTAATTGAAAACTTACCAGTCCAACGTTCGGTTGTTTCAAATAATTTCATTCTAAAATAACTCTTTTACTATGTTCATTTTTTAGTCTCCTAGTTTAGCATTTTTTCTCGGTCAGGAAATGAGGTGTGATTATAGAAAATTTCACGAATTCGAGTTTGTGCAGACATGGTTTCACTGGAGAGTAAAGAACATAAAGGATTGTTGATGGCTACTATAATGGATTGCAATATCAGACGTACCCATCGTTTACCTGCTTCAAACCGATACCCAAGAAAATCAAATCCTTGACCACGTTCTAAGCAGTTGCCCAGATGGGTTTTAACTCGTTACCAAATTCTATTTGGTAATGCCTGCCCCAAAAGCTCTGCTTTGCGAGCCATTATTTAACGAACCGCCTATTGTTCAAACTGGATAGTGGCATTTTTTATTGAATTGCAAATAACCTTTTATCTTTATTACCTCATTCCCATAAAGTTTGTGGGAACGCCTTCACGACGTGCCACATCGAGTAAATTGATGACGCAATGCATCTGGACTGCATTCCTACACACTGCGTAGGAATGAGACAAAAATTTCTCCTTCAGGGCAATATCATTAAAATTTAATTCTTTTAAAATCAAGTAATTAAAAAGCAGAAAGGGTATTTTTTCACAAGATTATAAAACCCCATATTTTTAACTTGTTGACTCTATAGTAAATTAAAAATCATGCTATATTTTAATGAGATTGCCCTAATTTCCCCTTCACTTCCCCTCAAGTTATTCCCCAATCTAAGTTATAATAGAATATTTTTCTAAATTAAGTGGCGACAATAATAAAATGGAAAAAACCTATAACCCGCAAGCGATTGAACAAAGCTGGTATCAAACGTGGGAGCAGAAAAACTACTTTGCCCCGTCTAATCAAAGTGATTCAAGCTATTGCATCATGATTCCTCCACCCAATGTGACGGGTACGTTGCACATGGGTCATGCGTTTCAAGACACGATTATGGATTTACTCACCCGCTACAATCGGATGCAAGGTCATAACACTTTATGGCAAGCAGGCAGCGATCATGCAGGGATTGCCACCCAAATGGTGGTGGAACGTCAATTAGCAGCGGCAGGTCAAACCCGTCATGATTTAGGGCGCGAAGCCTTTACCGAAAAAGTCTGGGATTGGAAAAAAGAATCGGGCGGCAAAATTACCCAACAATTACGGCGTATGGGTGCATCATTGGACTGGGAGCATGAGCGTTTTACCATGGATGAAGGTTTGTCCCATTCCGTGCGTGAAGTGTTTGTGCGCTTATATGATGAAGGTTTGATTTATCGCGGCAAGCGTTTGGTGAATTGGGACCCTGTTTTACATACGGCAGTGTCTGATTTAGAAGTGGTTTCAGAAGAAGAAAATGGCTCATTATGGCACTTACGTTACCCGTTAGATGATGGCAGCGGTGATATGGTGGTCGCTACAACTCGTCCAGAAACCATGCTGGGTGATACCGCCGTTGCAGTGCATCCTGAAGATGAGCGTTATCAAAAATATATCGGTAAATTTATCGAATTGCCGTTAACGTCGCGCAAAATCCCTGTGATTGCAGATGATTATGTCGATCCAGAATTCGGTTCAGGTTGTGTCAAAATTACTCCCGCGCATGACTTCAACGATTATGAAATGGGTAAACGTCACGATTTAGAAAAAATCAATATTCTGACTGAAGATGCCAAAATCAACGACAATGCACCATCTAAATACCGTGGCTTAGACCGTTACGATGCGAGAAAACAAGTGGTTGCTGATTTAGACGCATTGGGTTTATTGGTTAAAATTGATAAACATAAATTACAAGTCCCGCGGGGTGATCGTAGTGGCGCGGTGATTGAGCCATTTTTAACCGATCAATGGTATGTCAAAGTTGAGTCTTTAGCCAAACCTGCAATTGAAGCGGTTGAACAAGGTCGGATTAAATTTATTCCCGAAAACTGGAGTAAAACCTATTTTGAATGGATGCGTAATATTGAAGATTGGTGTATCAGTCGGCAAATTTGGTGGGGACATCGAATTCCCGCATGGTATGACGCGGATGGCAAGGAATATGTTGGTTATTCTGAAGCGCATATTCGCCAAAAATATCAATTAGACGATGCTTTAATATTACGTCAAGATGATGATGTTTTAGATACGTGGTTTTCCTCCGCATTATGGCCATTTTCAACGTTAGGCTGGCCAGATGATACCAAACGTTTACACAATTTTTATCCAACCAGTGTGCTAGTGACAGGGTTTGATATTATTTTCTTTTGGGTCGCACGAATGATTATGATGGGGATTAAGTTTATCGGCGACGTGCCATTTAAAGAGGTTTATATTCATGGACTTGTGCGTGATTCGGATGGGCAAAAAATGTCTAAATCCAAAGGCAACGTACTTGACCCAATTGATTTGATTGATGGTATTGAGCTGGAAGATTTAGTCGCAAAACGCACCACAGGTTTGATGCAACCCCAAATGGCCGCCAAGATTGAGAAGGTGACGCGCAAAGCCTATCCTGATGGCATACCCGCGTTTGGTACGGATGCCTTACGTTTCACCTTTGCTGCGTTGGCATCGACGGGGCGCGATATTCGGTTTGATTTAGGTCGGATTGAAGGTTATCGCAATTTCTGCAATAAATTATGGAATGCCACCCGTTATGTATTGATGAGTACCGAAGACCAAGATACAGGTTTAGGCTCTGAGCCAGTGGAATTATCGCTTGCTGACCGTTGGATTATTTCGCATTTACAAACCGTTGAACAAGAAGTAAATCAATATGTTAAAGCCTATCGCTTTGATTTAGCAGCACAAACATTATATGAATTCACGTGGAATGAGTATTGTGATTGGTATTTAGAGTTTTCAAAACCTGTGTTGCAAAAAGGCGCGAGTGAGGCAGCTCAGCGTGGTACACGTCGTACTTTGGTTCGTGTATTGGAAACCCTTTTGCGCTTGTTACATCCTTTTATTCCATTCATTACCGAAGAGTTATGGCAAAAAATTGCACCATTGGCAGGGGTTCAAGGTGACACGATTATGTTGCAACCGTATCCTGAATTTGATGCGGATAAAGTGGATACAGACGCGGTTCAAGATATTGAATGGGTGAAACAATTTATTTTAGGGATTCGGCGGATTCGTTCAGAAATGGATATTGCGCCGGGTAAACGGCTTGAAATTTTGGTACAAAACGGCAGTGCTGATGATAAAACCAAATTGGAAGCCCATCGGGTTTTATTGAACACTTTGGCGAAATTGGACACCATCAGCTGGTTAGAATCCGATGCTAATCCACCCGAATCTGCAACCGCATTAGTCGGTGAAATGAAGGTGTTGATTCCACTCGCAGGCTTAATTGACAAAGATGCAGAAATTCAGCGTTTAACCAAGGAAATGGATAAAATCCGCAAAGATTTAGATAAATGCCAAGCTAAGCTTAATAATCCTAAGTTTACTGCGCGTGCGCCTGAGGACATTGTCAATGTCGAAAAGCAACGGGTAGCCGATTTTAGCAGTGCATTACAGCAATTAGAAACCCAATTAGAGAAGATTAAGGGGATTTAACTCTCAATAATCAGTTTTTTGATTTGCGATTGAGGAGTTTATGTATTTTGCATGACTCCTTCGCAGTTTTGTTTAGGAGTATAAAATGCAAATTCTTACTGTATCAATTCAAACTGAAGAGATAAAAGACAAAATTGTTTGGTTTCTAAAGCATTTAGAGCAAGATGGTGTGGAGATTATTGAGCAAGAAGATATTGATGATTTGAAACTATTAATGACAACGAGAGGTGAAACAGCCATTCCTTTTTCAAGAATTTAAAGAAAATAAAAGGAAAATATTATGCAACCATTACCTAAAAGTGCTGAATTATTATCTGAAATACATAGCTGCTTAGATACTACGGAAGTAGATGAGTTTACAATTGCTCGTTTAACTCATGAGGCTGAAAAGCTTATGAAGGTTGATGCTGTCATGGCTTATGTAGCATTGGGCAGAATAGCAACTCTTAAGTCAGATATAAAAGGAATACATGAAAATTTTAAACAGGCTATAAAACTAGTAAAACAGGATGCTTTTATTGAGCAAGATTATGCTGCATCATTAGGTATGATGGGTTATCAAATTGAAAGTGGAAAAATATTAAAGTCATTATTTGATAGAAACCTATTAAATCTAAAGGAACTAGATGAAGCAATAGCATCTTGTTTTTATTGCAATTTATTCATTACAAGTTATGGAATATTAAAGCAATATAAGAAAAAAGCTGCTAGCAAGACTTTTTCTATTGATAATGAAATAATAATGCAAGATACCGTTTTATTTATGGAACAGCTAAATATTACAGAAGAAATGTTAGAACCTCTCTTTGCCACTCATTTTGATATTTTGAGAAAATATAAGGTAATACAAAGATTAGGCTTTTCCATGGGTAAACAAGTCTATATCAGCTTTGACCAAAATAGTAATGAATTTCGCTATGAAATCTATATAGATAAATCCATTGATGAAGTTTGTGAAATGGCTGATGAGTTGGCTGAGGCAGTTGCGGAATTAGATTTGCCTGCTGATGTTGTTTATCACTTTTCACCTTTGTACAGAGTATACGCAGGATAAGAAGCATGGATGCAATTGAATTTTTAAAATCTGCAACAGAAATATTAAAAAATAACAAAGAAGTAGACTATCGAAACGCAACCAGCAGAGCATACTATTGTGCTTATCACAAAGCTAAAAATTTAGTAGAAACTCAGTTTAAACAAGATAAAATTTCTAGTGGCGCATCACATGAAAAAATCATAAAAACCTTACAAGCTGAGAAAAATAAACAATTCAAATCAATAGGCAATAAACTAAATGATTTGAAAAGATTTAGGACTGATGCAGATTATAAACTTGATGAAACATTCTCAATCCAAGATGCAAAGTCAGTAGTACAAAGAGCAAGCAAATTAGTACAAGAAATCGAACAATTAAGTCAATAATCTTTTAAAGGATGTAGAGCAAAAGTTTTAAGCTATTAAATTCATATAGATTAAATAATAAATGTCTCAAATAATCGAGCCCTTGGCAAAAAATAGATTTAGCAGGTCGAGCAATGGTTCTCTAGTGACCTTGAGTTGAATCATAAGATGTTTATATTGACTTGGTATCTATCTCATACTCACTCAAATGCCTTTCTATTCAACATATCTTCGAGTCCAATTTCTCTTTCCCTCTAAAAAATTCCCAAAGCATTGATTTTAGATAAAATAACTTATAATCCGCTTTTCAAACTGGCTTCGATAAAAGCATCTAAA
>JADGDW010000224.1 GCA_016744725.1 Candidatus Albibeggiatoa sp. nov. BB20
AAACGCTTACCTTTTATAATGGCTAAAACCCGGCGCATTTCCAATTCACGCAATAAAACAAAGGCCATTGTTTTGGCAATTGTAAAACTACGCCAACGTAACGTATATTGTGCTACCTGCATCAGTTCATTATTCAATTTATGTTCTACGCTATAGGTGTCTTCAACTTCACCAATCGCAAGGCGTAAATGCTCTGGTAATGCAGCTAGGATTTCTTCAATACTGTTCAATTCGACTAGTTTTTGTAATAAGGTGCGGTTGATGCTGGTATATGAAGCGGGAATCAGTAAATAATAAGTTTCGGCAGCTGAGAGTTGATAGGCAAAGCGATAACGCAATAACCATAGCAAATTAAATCGATCCATCAACATTCCCATCAATGGCGTAACATGTTTGCGTTGGGTGCTATCAAGGGCTTTAATTCGTTGCTCAAAACCCAGTAAATAATGTCGATCAATCGCGGCATCTAAAGCATGAAGTTGATGTTCTTGTTCAAATACACGACGAGATTGGCGAGCAATGGTGCTGAAATGGGTATTGTCTAAATGGCGCAATAATTCGCTGATATCTTCGGTGCGCAATAATTGTTCAATCGGCAAGCTTGCCAAATCACCTAAATCAATTAATTGGCTGGAAATCGCCTCCGCTGATAGGCCACTGATTTTGCCGCGTACAATGGTTTTTAAATTGGTAATTTCACATTTACGAAACCAGTAAGTAATAAATTCACGCGCTGCTCCTGATAACGAACGCACCAATACTTTAAAGTCCGCGACCAAATACATAAACCAAGCTTGCTCAATTAAAGCGGGATCAACTTTTTCATCATTGAGTAAATCATCTAAGCTACTATCACGGTCAATATGTTGTTGTCCCAGCGGCTGATTCAGTAATTCAATTAATTTTTCTTCAGGCAATAGTTTTTCTGCCATCGCTGATACCCGTGCATTTAAATAGGCATATTCAGTGACCATATTCATTTGGCTGCACCCGCTTGCAATACAATTTCCACAGTTGCATCCACAGCTTTATATTGATGTTGTTCGGCCATTTCGCGTAATTTTATTTTACGTTCGTCATAGCGTTTATTTAATTCAGCAATCGATTGTTCAGCACGTTGATGGGCTTTTTCGACAAAGACTTTTTTTAGATCAGGCAATTGGTCACGAAAATTGATTTCAGCTTGATGGGCTTCCTTTAAAGCCTGCTCTACGATGTGTTCACGTTTTGCACTGGCATCAGCAACCGTTTTTTCCGCTTCTGCTTCCGCATTTAACAGACGTTTTAACGTGTTTTCCATAAGTTCACCCTTCTAAATTTTAGATTTTTGAATGGAAAAATAGTGGCTTAAAGGATTATCCGTCCTCAAAATAATTACATTATTTCTTGACTCATTCTTACACAACTCAATCGCAAATAAAGCACCACATCTAAAATAATATAGTAATTGTGACAAGGATAATAGATTTGTATGAGCAGTTAATGAATATGCTATAGTCATTTTATTTTAAAGTGATACAGGACTGGCAGTCCTTGATTTCAAAAGTGATTGATATTTAAAATATAAAAGGACTGCCAGTCCATACAAACCAAAATTGACTACAGGCTGATTAAGTCTGTAAAAGAAGCTTATTTTTTATATTTTAGAGAGCGTAAAAGTAATGGTTTTACGGAATTACTGTAGCAATTGTTTGAGTTAAGTCAGTTGGAGATATTGATATTAGATAATTATCGCAAATAATTTCAGTAACTATATGATTGTATTTAACATTGCATTGCTCAAGACTGGCAATTTTCTTAAAGAACTGCCAGCCTTAATATTCTAGCTCTTAACTTTTTTCATCAATCGCTTTTTCTAACCGTTCACAAACCGTTTGTAAAGCCTCAATCCGAGCAAAACGTTTATCATCACCAGCAATCAGTGTCCATGGCGCATAATGGGTACTGGTACGTGCAACCATATCATTGACTGCCAACGCATAATCATCCCATTTTTCGCGATTACGCCAATCTTCTTCCGTAATTTTATGCTGCTTATAAGGAATGACTTCTCGTTCTTTAAAACGTTTTAACTGCTCTTCTTGACTGAGATGTAACCAGAATTTAATCACTACATCACCATGATTTGCAAGCTGTTCTTCAAAAGAATTGATCTCAGAATAAGCACGTTTCCAGTCTTCTTCCTTAGCAAAACCTTCTACACGTTCCACTAATACACGTCCATACCAAGAACGATCATAAATGGTAAAATGTCCGCCTCTAGGTGCATGTCGCCAAAAACGCCATAAGTAATGATGTGAACGCTCTTCATCAGTTGGCGCAGCAATCGAAATCACTCGGTATAAACGGGCATCCATAGTATGAATCATGCGCCGAATTGCACCACCTTTGCCACCAGCATCCCATCCTTCAAACACAATAATGGTTGACATGTCTAAATTCTGTGCTGCCCAAGATAAACGATGCAATTTACCTTGATAATGCGCTAACTTCTCTTGATAAACCTTTTTATTCAGAACTTGAGTTAAATCAACTTTATCTAAAACTGTCAGTTGTGCTGAAGCGGGGGTTTCTAGTTGAATCGTTGGCTCTGTGGTAGCTGGAGCAGCTTGTTCTGCATCTTGCTTATTTTGTTTCAACAGTTTATTCAAATGATCCAATAATGTATGGGCAACGGTTAAATTACGATATTGCTCATTGCTGGCTTCAACTAAAAACCATGGGGTTTTACCTGCATCAGTATAGCGAATGGCGTGCTCTGCTGCACCCGTAAAATCTTCATACATCTCAGCATGTTTCCAGTCTTTTTCAGAAACGCTACGACGAGTATGCGGGTCTTTTTCCAATTTTTTTAAACGTTTCTTCTGATTATCTTTTGACAAATGCAGCCAGAATTTAAGAATTAATGCCCCATCTTCTACAAGCATATTTTCAAAACGGCGAATATGGGTTAATGAATCATCAAACTTGGCAAAATCAACCTCTCCATATGCTCTATTACGAATCGGGTCGGCATACCAACCACCAAAGAAAATTCCAATTCGGCCACGTTCAGGCAATTTACGCCAATAACGCCACATATAAGGCCGTTCTAATTCTTCATCAGTAGGGGAATCAAGTGAAATGGTTTCTAATCCGCGCGTATCTAACCATTCATTCAATGCATTAACCGCATCTCCACGTCCTGCCGCATCAACACCCGAAATGATAATAATCACAGGGGTATTGGTTTTACTTAAGGCAAATTGGGCCTGTAATAATTGTGCCCGTAATTCAGGCAGTTGTTCTTTATATTCACTTTTGCTGATTTTTCGTCCGACTTCGGCAGCTTCAAACATCATAGTTCCCTTTTATTGTCATTATCGTCCAATGTTAAAACCTATCTAAAATACACATTCAGGATTTAAATTGTTCATGCTTCAATCTAAAAATATTAAGCACATCAGAACAGGAAAAATTAACCACTCCAAAAGAATCTCAAACGAGCCTCTTTAAAAAATCTCCAACCGATGGTTCATTTTAAGGAAGTCAATTTATTAAGGTGTATTTTGCGGCGTTTTGTGTGTAGTAGCAAGGAATATTGCTGGGAAATATAGGCTGATTTAAAAATAATATTGAACTGAAGATTGCTAATGAACGAACAATAACAACCCCCAATTGATTAAAATAGAGCTATTGGAGAAGTATTGTGCAACTAAAAACTAACGAACACAATCAACTAATAGTTGCTTAAATCGGTGTAAAAATGGAGACTGAAAAATAAAAAAATGATCGCCTATTAGCTTTTCAAGCTGGACAGTCTGAGTCGACTCTTGATACCAATTATACATTTCTTGCTCAGAAATATCTTCATCCGTACCATAAAATGCGGTAATGGGAACTTCTAATTTGATACGTGGTCGTTGCTGATAATTGAACGTTTCAGTGGCTTGAAAATCAGTTTGAATAATCGGTGTTACCAATTGCATCAATTCATCACTATCCAAAATGGTTTGCGGCAACCCTCCTAAGGTCTTAAGCCATTGGATAAATTCATTAGGGGACAAAGTATGGTAAATATGATGATAAGGCTTATCTGGGGAGCGACGGCCACTGACAATAAAATGCAGAGGCAATGCGACATTGTGAATTTGTAAACGCTGGATGAGTAAATAAGCAATCAAACCGCCCATACTATGGCCGTAAATAATGTAAGGCTTTGATAAATCATGTTTTTGTAGCTTAAAAAAAGCATCATCTGCCATATCTTCTAAATCAGGTAATAGGCTTTCAGCGATACGCCTACCACGCCCTGGTGGCTCTAAAGGCCGCATTTTAATCTGTGGTGGCAAATGGGCTTGAAAGGCTCGATAGGAATAAAAATTACCACCTGCAAAAGGAAGAGTAAATAAATTCACAGTTGAAGCATTTGGCATAAGATGGCTACAATTGTCAAAAAAGGCTTGATTATAGCCGATTTATCACTATTCAGCAGCACTCTCAAGTAAATGTAGCTCATCTAAATATTGTCTTGCAATACTGACCATTTTCTTACGTGAAAAAACCAATTGCCATTTAGATCCACCTTTCTGCCGCCATAAGATCGCTGAACGCACGCCTGCAAGCAGCAGTATTCTGATTTTCTGGGCATTAAACTCATTTTCTAAAAAGCGTTGCTCACCTGTGACTTGAATCCGTGGAGTAAAATGGCTCATGGTGTCTAAATATAAATTAGCGAGACAATCCAACACTTTCTCATGGGCTATATGATAGTGTTCCTTATAGCTCATCGCTTCTCGAATTCGGTTGCCAATCACGGGTAACATGGTTTTGTTTTTTTGTAATTTACGTTCTAAGACCAGCATATTGAGCACATAACGCATCAATTCATGATCGAATACCTGCCCTTGTTGTTCCGTACCAAATTGTTTTACTAACAACTGAAAGCCATGCTTAACTCCTCCCAGCCCGTTATAAACCTCTGCAGTTGAAGACGCATCTAGTTTTAAAACACTGGAAATAGCCGTTTCAAAAGAGGATTGGTCAATGATGCCTTGTTTTGCAACTTGTTTTACTAAAAAAGCGGATTGGAAAATTCCTGCCAAAGCGATAGTACTGTGTTCAATATTTTTCATTGTTTTGCGTCAATCTCAAACAAGCAAATATTATGTCATAATTTTGTAAGAATAACAGGCGTGAGAAGAATTAGGATCAAGCGTTTATCTGCTGCTCTTCTATCGCTACAATTAATTCATAATCGCGCGTTAATATCTCTTTTGAATTACCTCATATTCTTCATCTCTCTTATTTTTCCATAAGTTGAACCAATAAAGCTAGAAATATAAGACTCCACAGTATGCTATTAAAAATAAAAAATTGTTTTTAAGATGATTTTTAATCGGATAATTATTCAGCAGCTAGAACTATTCAATTAGTTTCGATGCGCATAAACTAAACAACCACCCGCTAAAGACGGGTGGGTTAGAGGCTTGGCGGCTGAAAGCCGGGATACAGGGCGACCAAGCCCTGTTGTCATTAAAGAATTA
>JADGDW010000225.1 GCA_016744725.1 Candidatus Albibeggiatoa sp. nov. BB20
GAGCCAGTAATTGATTGTAACAATGACGACGTGAACCGCAAGCTTTATCTAAATAGACAGCTTGTTCCTTTGTCGGTCTCAGTTCAACTTTATGCGCTAGCAACATCATTCAAAGCTTCCATTAACTTCTTATTTTTATCGCTACGACTACCATGTAAGCGAGCAGAAAATACGGTGATGATTTCCAATACGTCTTGAGCTTACTCTTCCTCAAAACTGGGTTATTCACCTTGGTGAATAATGATAATTTCTATATTCTGTTTTTCACATAAACTAAATATTAATTCTGCTCCAATCTGCAAGCAAGCTATTAATATCGTAATATCTTGTCCCACCTTTAGTTTTCCTTGCTGGCAATAATTCTCCTGTCAATTCCCACTTCCTTAACTGGGCAGGACTTGAACCTAGTATCTTTGCAGCTTCACCTATTTTTACAAGTTTTTTTAACATTAGTACATCAATTGTGGATTTCAAGTTGCAGTTATTACCCCCTAATTTTAGTAATTAGGTGTTTGATTTGCTCTGTTTGCTGCTCATGACTCTGTAATATCATTTCTAAAATATCCAATAGTTCAGCACTAGAAGTTTCTTCTATTTTTTTACGCCCATAAATCCCAGTAATAATGTAATCAGTATTAAACCCTGCTCGAGAAAGGAGGTCTAAATATGTAGATTTTATTGTAGCCCTGCCAGTCTCCCAGTTAGATACTGCCTTGATGGTTACCCCACAAATTTTTGCTACATCGCCCTGTGTTAAATCTAATCTTTTGCGTTCTTCTTTTAAAAAAATCATTCAAAAATTACCCATCTAAGATACTGAATAGAATAAAAATTCTATTTTTGTTGAGTTTTTTGTCTGACTCACCTCTTGAAATAGAACAAAACTTCTATTAATATTGAATCCAGACAATCCAGTATAGAGTCGGACACGTCACTACAACCTAAAATAGGTTACAGATACAAATATAAATACACAACAGGTAAAAACATGTAAGGAATAACCATGCAAAACACACCAGAATCTCCTTATTGGGAAATTGTTGATAATTCACTTTGGAAACAACAGCATATTATCGAATTTATAGATGAAATAATAGGTGATTTGTATTTAGGTGAAA
Source organism: Candidatus Albibeggiatoa sp. nov. BB20 (assembly GCA_016744725.1). Taxonomy (GTDB): domain Bacteria; phylum Pseudomonadota; class Gammaproteobacteria; order Beggiatoales; family Beggiatoaceae; genus Albibeggiatoa. The sequence goes on from JADGDW010000225.1 coordinate 1,119, forward strand.
ACCCTGACGATTTGAAAAGAGTGGAAGTACGTTTAACGGCTATTGACGCATTAATTGACAGCTTGAAAGGGGAACTTCACCATATTATTCCATTGGTTCAGCACGAGAGAGAAACATTAAACTAGTTTGCTACCAAGTTAAGGGTTTACAAAAACATTTTATTTTTGACTCGTAACTTGTTGATTTTACGTTATCGAAAATACGAAAAATGAGGTTCTTTTACAAGCTCTAGAATTTGAGAACAAAATACACTCTATTTCAAGAATTCATCATTCTATATTCTTTTAAAAAGTTAACAATTTCTGTTCTTTTTAGGTCTTTTGCCCAATCTAGTGAGGTTTTGCCAAATTCATCTTTGCAATCTATTACAGCACCTGCTTCTAATAGTTTTTTTACAATACCAAGATGCCCCTTTTGAGCTGCATAATGCAAAGGAGTTAAACTCATATCTCCAAGAGCATTGACAGATGCACCATGCTTTAAAAGAGTGCTGACATCATTTATTAAGCCCCACCGTGATGCTACATGTAGCAGGCAGTCATCACCAGCACCCAGTTGATTAACATCTTTTAAATTAATACCAATAAAATCCATTGACTCAGAAGTATATCGTTTAAATAGCTCTTTTAGTTCTGTATCCATTTACGTACCTTCTTTAAATGTGGTTTTATCATTCTTGTTCCCGCCGTCTTTTGTTGGAATCGACCCCAAATGCTCTGCGTCAAGAATTTACTTAATATGTCATCCTCTCTAACCATTCCTTCTTAAACTTGTTCACATAATAAACAACGATTTTTTTCCTGTAACCATACAAAACGACCTAACAAAATTTGCACAGAATCGGGGCGCGTAAATATAGCTTACCAATCAACTACAGTACGAGTGTGAAAATAGGGGGATTGTTCATTCAGAATTTTGTAACGGCTTCGTCCCATGTTACGTTTCTTTCTCCCAAATCTGCTAAAATCCTTATATAACTATTTGACTAGGATTTCACCATGCAACAAGCAATCAAAGTTGACAGTACACTACTCCAAGAAGCCATATACATCACTGGTTTACATCAAGAACAAGCATTAGAAGCCGCTTTAAAATTACTGATTCAGACAACATCGCAAAAACATTTATGGCAACAACAAGCCATGCAAGATGAACAACTACATCAAGCTGGACAACAATTCAATCAGAAGCAATGGAAGCAATGCCAACCATCTGAAATAGATAATTTACTATGAGGCAATTGAGAATTATATGAGGCTGCATTAGATGATTTACGCCATTGGGCAGCAACTGATAATAAAAAGTATCAACGAATCAAAACAATTTTAGAACAACTTTGCACTAACCCTCATGTCAGCATTGGCAAACCTGAACCACTCAAAGGTGATAAAGCAGGACTTTGGTCATGTCGAATAGATAAGCAAAACCGCCTCATTTATAGTTTTGATGAAAACTTTGTATATGTATGGCGAGCACGCTATCACTATGAAAATATCCCACCTGAAGCTTTTGATAGCATTTAAAAAATCATTCAGATGTAGCAAATAGGATGAGTTTGGGAATGCTTGCCTTACAAACTCAGCTTGCGAAATATCTTATAAAGCAGAGCTTTTGGAACAGGCATTACCAAATAAGCAAGGTAACGAGCTATATTCGTAGGTTGTGCTGACGAAGGAAGCTCAACAAAATTGTAGCTTTATTGAACAGTTGGGCTTCGTGCTTCAACCCAACCTACCGTGCGACTATATTGTTGTTTTAATCTCTACGGTCTCAATATGAAAACCTTTCTTATTAATTTCCTCAATTACATCATTTGAATTCAATGCAATTCGCTGCTCTCCAGGATTGATTTCTATCTGACGAGAAAATATAAGTTCCCCTAATTTATTCAATTCATCTGGGGAAACTTTTTTTTTGTAATCAAAACCAGATTCAACCATCAAGAATTCAGTAATTTGAGGCTTTTTACGCTTTTTTACCTTATAAATATCAACTTGCATTTTTATTACCTAAATAGTTGAGAACTCGTTAAATGTTATAGCTGAAGCAGTTGCAACATAATTATTAAGATTTGGAGGTGAACTTAAAGTATCCATCCAAGTTAAGAAATGTGTAAATAAGAAAAATAAATTACCTTCTTTTTGTGATACATAAGCCCAATAATGTCCATTTGGAACATTAGAAGGCTTATTCAAAGAAAGCTTATCTATGTTCCATATAACACCTTTACCTAATACAATTATCATATCAATTAAATTATCTTTTGAAACATTTTCTAATTCGTTCTGAATTTTAGGCATCCATGCTGCCATAGTCCCTATGCTTTTTGTAGATGAGTCAAAAGCAACAATATAAGAAAGAATATCTTGTTGTGAATTTCCAAACTGATGAAGTGGTGGTGTTCTAACAAGCTCTTTATGAGTACAGCTTGCCTTACAAGCCTTCTTTAGCTCAGCTTTTGTTAAGTTGGATTTACTTTCGATTGTTGCAATCACACCTTCTGCCAAAAAAGCCATATTATCTCTTGAATACATTATTTTTGGCAAATCTCGCCTATAAATTACAATGTCAACTTGAGGTCTATAGCGGTCTTTTGGAGGATTAGGCTCACTATTTTCATCAACAACTTCCCCTTGCCCTACTTCCAAGCTACTGGGTAAGTGTCCCTCTAAAAACTCTCGTATAAACCACTCTCTTGGTCCACCACGAAGATTGGGATGTCCTGCATTTTGTGCGACCTTACTTTGAGCAAGTAAAATATTTTCAATAGAATTTATATGTGATTCAAGCATTGTTTAGATAAATACCATGTCTTTCAAATATGATTTTTTGATTCTAGTATAACTATAAACCATTCCTTCTTAAACTTATTCACACAACAAACAACGGTTTTTTTCTACCGTCTCCTTGCCCAATTCCCATATTACTGCTAGTTTTATTGGCAATACCCTTTTTACAGCAAGGCAATATAAGCTATCTCTGGGTAGCATTAAAAAATATAATCAATCACTTTACTGTTATTCACGTAGCTTATTTCCTGAGTTTATCGGAGTAGTGACCATTATTCACTTTGATAATAATGAAATATTGTTCAATAAATTTTCGAGGTAGAAGTATGCAATTCAATCTTGCTCGAAGTTTTCGAGTACCTTATTTAAAGCATCTGGCTTTTTTACTCGCAAGTATGCTAATCACCCTATCCTGTTCCGTTCACGCAACACCTACAAATCTACTCACCAACCCCAGCTTTGAAACCCTGCCATTAAATCAAGATTGGTCAGTGTTTGGTAGCGCGGGCGCATTGAATAGTAGCAGCGTGGCACATACAGGAACGTCCAGTGCTTTAGTCAACAGCCGAACCGCGTTTTATGGCGGCGTGAGCCAAGACATTAACGGCGTATTAACTGCGGGTGTCACTTACGATGTCAGTGCATGGGTACGTTTAGCCAATCCTGTCACTTTTGACATCAGCGACAGTACTTTAACTGAAAGTATTAAATTTGAAATGAATATCAAGCAAACCGATGGTTCAGGGACGCAATACATCAGCATTGATACCAGTGCCAGTGAAAATGTAAATAACTGGATTAAATTATTTGGTCAATTCACTTATCAACCCAATGGTGCAGTCAGTGCGCTCAACTTTTATGTGCATGGCCCTGATGCGGGAATTGATATTTTAGTCGATGATGTGGCGATTTATGCCCCTGAATCCTATACCACCACACCGCATACCAGCAGTGATTTTGTTCAAGCACAAGGTCGTCAATTGGTGGTTGGAGCGGCTAATGCCCCGATTCGTTTAATAGGTGTTAATTTCAATGCTTATGCTGAAGAAGATGAGGCGGCAGACATTATTTTTAGTGGTAATAACTATGATGCAGACAGCTATCAAGACGTGGCAAACATGGGTTTAACCGTGGTGCGTTTGGATTTGTGGTGGAAATTATTTGAAGACGAAAACAATCCTTATACTTATAAACAAGCAGGTTGGGATTGGTTAAATAAAAACATCAATTGGGCACGCGATGCGGGCGTTTATTTGATTTTAGATATGCACGCACCACATGGCGGATTTCAAGGGCCGGGATATAGCGGCGGATTCTGGAGCAATTCAGATTACAAAGCCCGTACCAAAGCCTTATGGTCAGAAATTGCCTCACGTTATAAAGATGAAATCGTGATTGCGGCTTACGATATTTTTAACGAACCTGCTGCACCAGCAACAAGCCAATTAGTCACTTATAGTCAAGAATTAGTTGACGCGATTCGTTTAGTGGACACAAATCATTTATTAATTGTTGAAATCGATTACGGCGATAATTCGACTGGGCCTTTCTTAATCACTGATTCTGCTAGTAATGTGATGTATGATTTTCATCAATATGCACCTTGGTATCACAA
>JADGDW010000226.1 GCA_016744725.1 Candidatus Albibeggiatoa sp. nov. BB20
ATGTAGAGGCTGTATTGCGGATTCCACGTCAACAAGCTAATTCAGAAGAAGCCTGTTATTACAAATACATGGAACAGGATTACCGTATTTTCTATCTAGGTGATATTTTAGGCTTTAACAAAGTGGCGGGTATGGAAGCCCCATTAATTCCAACCTTATTAATTCGCTCTGGTGATCGACGAGTGGCATTGCTAGTTGATGGTATTGAAGGCAGTAAAGAAGTGGTTGTCAAACCTGTAGGCCCTCAAATTGGTTCGATTAAATGGCTAGCAGGTGCAACAATTTTGGGTGATGGTCGGGTAGTGTTGATTTTAGACATACCTACTTTAACCCGTATTGAAGATATGCCTCAGTACGAATCACTTGAAGATGAAATTGAAGAAGAAATACCTACAAGAATTATGGTAGTGGATGATTCAATTACGGTGCGTAAAGTAACAGCACGCTTACTCAAGCGGCAGGGTATGGACGTGTTTACTGCAAAAGATGGTGTCGATGCAATTGCACAGTTGCAAGATCATATTCCAGACTTAATGTTACTTGATGTGGAAATGCCACGTATGGATGGTTATGAATTGGCAACCCAAGTGCGTAATAACCCAGAATTGAAACATATCCCAATTATCATGATTACCTCGCGTACTGGTACAAAACACCGTGATCGTGCTGAGAAAATTGGGATTAACCGTTATTTAGGCAAGCCATTTAATGAGACCGAATTGCTAGAAAATATTAATGCTTTATTAAGTGAGCGTCAGACAGAGGCAGCATAATGGCGATTGAGCAAGCAGCGAATGTACGTAGTTTATTAATTCCGATTGGTAATAAACAGGTGTTATTGCCAAGTGCTGTGATTGCGGAAATTGCACCCTATTCTGAACCTGATAGTTTTGGAGAAGAAAGCAGTTTATTGGGCACATTTGAATGGCGGCAACAAGTTGTTCCTGTGCTGTCAATTCAGCAGCTTTTTCAGCTATCTGATACAAAAACCGCATTACGCCAACGGTTGGTTATTTTATATGGGCTTGAATCTGTATCGATTTTACCTTTTTATGCATTTGTTGCCTCAGGCGTGCCACGCACAATCACCATAACAGAAGAGATGTTATCTACTGCATCTAATGTAAAAATGACAGGTTTAAGTTGTGAATTAGAACTCAAAATCCCTGAACATGAGGCAATGATTGCGTGGGTACCTGATTTAACATTCTTAGAAAATACCCTACGCAAATCACCTCAATTGCTAGCAAAGATTGCTCAAGCCGCATAATTGCTAACGGATTATTATTTTTGTAGATGGTAGTTTAATACGCTCAATGACTACATCTACAATGTTCATTTTATTGCAAAACCACTCTAGCATTGATTGGCTGTATAGGGCGATTATTTGCGTGTCCCATCACTTTTTGGAATTGTTCAATTTGAGCTTTAGATGCTGTGATTGGATTTTTCATGACTAACCAACGTAAACCTTCAAAACAAGGAGGCGTGGTTAAAGAACCTGTAAAACGATAATAATCTCTATTTTCAGGTAGTAAGCTTGATAAATCCACAGTTTCTAATCCACGATATTCACCTGAATGTGTTGGCATATTTGCCCAAAGTGATTCAAGTGTAGGATTGGCTTCACCTTCTCTAAACATGACCCCAATTACCGCAAAATTTCCTTTACCATCACCATGAACAATATGCGCTTCCATTGGGAACGATTCGCCGTTAATTTGATTTTCACTAGGTGAATGGAAATGAAATTGTTTTACGGATAAGGTTAAACCATCTACACCTAGCTGGCTACCTTCAGCCATATTAATCCGAATCGTATGCCCATTGTGCAACATTTCCTTGGCTTGAGTTTGATATTGAAATGTTAATACAGGTAAATCTGCCTCAACAAAATTTGTTAAATTCACAGGAGATTGATTTTTTCCCTCGCGACAGGAATGATAACTGGGATTCACATCAGCCCAATGCTCAGGCCCAGTTGCTCCGGAATAAGCCCATTGTTCAGGACTTGCATGAGCCAAACTTGAAAAAAATAAAAATGATACGGCAAAAAAAGACAATATTTTACGCATAACTTCCAACTCCAATGATAGCTAAAATTTATAGTTATTATAATTAATATCAAATACTTATCTAAATACATTGACTATTTTAAACCATTATTAACAGTTTATTAAGTAGGAATATTTTTTAGATTCAATCAAAATTTAACTTAGATTAAAACTTGAAAAAAAACTGAGAGGACTTATCAATAAAATACTTGACTAAAATACTGAGTTATGTAACACTACAATCGTTAGGTGTTAATTTTATGTGGTTATTCAAAAGGAAAATATTGTTATGAGACTAACTACTAAAGGCCGTTATGCGGTTACTGCAATGTTGGATTTAGCTATTAACCGTGAAAATGGCCCTATTACCTTATCCGATATATCTAAACGACAAGGCATTTCTTTATCTTATTTGGAACAACTTTTTTCTAAATTGCGCCGTAATGGATTAGTTGACAGTGCACGTGGGCCAGGTGGTGGCTATCGTTTAAGCCGTGATGCAACAGATATTACGGTGGTTGAAGTGATTGAAGCGGTTGATGAAAACATCAGTGCCGATCATTGCAAAGGTATGAAAAATTGCCGAGATGGTCAGGGTTGCTTAAGTCATGAATTATGGACTGAGTTAAGTTGTCAGATTCGTGAGTTTTTAACAGGTATTACTTTAGCTCAAGTGATTAAAAAACACGCTGAAAATACCACTGATGGTGATGTTGCAGGCCTTGTTAGCCAAACCCGTGCAAGCCACCAGCACGCAGCAATGGCTTAACAAACAATGTATTATTTTGACAACAATGCCACAACGCCATTGGATGAGAGAGTATTAGCAGATATGTTGCCATATCTCAGTACTGCACATGGAAATGCTTCCAGTGCCCATTGTTATGGGAGAAAAGCCCGAGTAGCGATTGATACTGCTCGCGAGCAAGTGGCGATGTTAGTCAATGCCTATCCAGCACAAGTGATATTTACCAGTGGCGGTACAGAAGCCAATAATTTTGCAATCAAAAGCAGTGCAACCCAAGTTGGCCACCTATTGGTAGGTGCAACTGAACATGCCTCCGTGTTAAATGCAGCAAAAAGTTTGCAAACCCGAGGCTGGCGTGTAGATACGATTCCTGTAGATCATAATGGTCTGCTCCAATTTCAGGAAAACTTACTACAAAACGATACACGCTTTATTTCAGTTATGTTAGCCAATAATGAAACTGGGGTTATCAGTCCAATTCAAGATATTGTAGACGCAAGTCAGCAAAGGGAGATTATTTTTCATACTGATGCTTCACAAGCAGTTGGAAAAATACCTGTTGATTTTAATATGATAGGGGCTAATTTGATGAGCTTATCAGCACACAAGTTTTATGGGCCTCAAGGTGTTGGGGCGTTAATTACTGATAAAAGCAAAGTCTTAGAACCTTTATTACATGGTGGTGGACAAGAAAAAGGCTTACGCAGTGGTACAGAAAATATTGCAGCCATTGTCGGCTTTGGTAAAGCGGCGGAAATTGCCCATGATGAAATCAATACCAGAGTCATACATTATCAAGCGATAAAACAACAGCTTGAAGCCTATTTATCCAGTTTGGAAGGGATAGAAATTGTTGCAGAATCCGTGGAACGTTTACCCAATACGACCATGATTGTAGTAGATGACATAAAAGGGGAAACCTTGTTATTAGGCTTAGACCATGAAGACATTGCGGTCTCCAGTGGCTCAGCCTGTTATGCAGGTAAAACAGAACCCAGTCACGTACTACAAGCGATGGGCTACAGCGCCGAGCAAGCCCATAATGCGGTTAGATTTAGCCTTGGCAAAGAACAAAGTGCTGCAGATGTACATCAATTATTTGCAGCGATTAAGAAGCAATTACATGAAATGCGTTCACTCGCGCTCGCAGTTGCGATTTAGGGAATAATAATTTAAAACTCCAAGGATTGGTAATCCTGAGTTTTTTTAGTATGCCAACTTTAGCTAAGGATTAGTTATCCTAAGTTAATGACGGAGAGAGCTAATGAAATTACCTGTTTATATGGATTATTCTGCGACAACACCCGTAGACCCGCGAGTTGCAGAAAAAATGATGCAATGTTTAACAATGGATGGCAATTTTGGAAACCCTGCCTCACGTTCACATCAGTTTGGCTGGGATGCTGAAAAAGTCATAGATGAAGCACGCCAGCAAGTGGCCGATTTACTGAATTGTGACCCACGAGAAATCGTGTGGACTTCAGGTGCAACCGAATCGAATAATTTAGCGATTAAAGGGGTTGCCCATTTTCATAGCAAAAAAGGCAAACACATTATTACGGCTAAAACAGAACATAAAGCCGTATTAGATACCTGCCGTCATTTAGAAGCACAAGGCTTTGAAGTCACTTATCTAGACCCAGAGCCTAATGGCTTAATTGATTTGAAAAAATTAGAAGCTGCGATTCGTGATGATACGATTCTTATCAGCTTGATGCATGTCAATAATGAAATTGGAGTGGTAACTGATATTGCTGCGATTGGTGAAATGACCCGCGCCCGCAAAATTCTATTTCATGTTGATGCAGCGCAAAGTGCAGGTAAAGTTCAAATTAATTTGCAAAATATGAAAGTGGATTTGATGTCATTTTCAGCTCATAAAATTTACGGACCCAAAGGTGCTGGCGCATTATTTGTACGTCGCAAACCACGGGTTCGTTTAGAAGCCCAAATGCACGGTGGTGGCCATGAACGGGGTATGCGCTCAGGTACATTAGCCACTCATCAAATTGCAGGGATGGGTGAAGCATTCCGTATTGCTAAAGCAGAAATGGCAGCAGAAAACCAGCGAGTATTGGCATTGCGTCAACGCTTGTGGGATGGTTTCCAAAATATTGAAGAAATTTATATTAATGGTGATTTTGAACATCGGGTTGCAGGTAATCTGAATGTCAGCTTTAATTTTGTTGAAGGTGAATCTTTGATTATGGCCTTACGAGATTTAGCGGTGTCATCGGGTTCAGCATGTACTTCTGCAAGCTTAGAGCCATCTTATGTATTACGTGCTTTAGGTCGTAATGATGAGCTTGCACATAGTTCAATTCGATTTACCATTGGACGCTTTACCACCGAAGCTGATGTTGATTATGCGATTTCACTCATTAAAGACAGTGTATCTAAATTACGCGGGCTGTCTCCATTGTGGGATATGTATAAAGAAGGCATTGATTTAAGTAGCATTGAGTGGGCAGCACATTAAGATTTAGAGTATTGATAGGTTGTCCTAGTATCTGCAAATAGTGCATTATTTCAGGATATAGGACTGCCAGCTCAAAACTTAGAACAACAATAACTATCGTTTTATGGAGAATTTATAATGGCTTATTCAGAAAAAGTATTAGACCACTACGAAAATCCGCGTAATGTCGGTGCATTGGATAGTGCTGATTCTA
>JADGDW010000227.1 GCA_016744725.1 Candidatus Albibeggiatoa sp. nov. BB20
TCAGCTTCGTACAAACCTTGTTGATCAGTCAAAATCACCAGTAAATCAGCTTCAATTAAGTTAGTCACTAAGCCTGCCAGCGTATCATTATCACCAAAACGGATTTCATCGGTTGCAATCGTATCGTTTTCATTCACGATGGGAATAACATCTAAATCAATCAAAGTTGTTAATGTACTGCGGGCATTTAAATAGCGTTGACGATTGGATAAATCATCATGGGTAAGTAGGACTTGTGCGGTATGTAGTTGATGTTTTTGAAAACACGTTTCATAGGTTTGCACCATACCCATTTGACCCACAGCCGCAGCTGCTTGTAGTTTAAACACTTCGGTTGGGCGTTGTGTCCAGTTGAGACGTTGCATCCCCGCAGCCACTGAGCCTGATGAAACAAGGACAATTTCAATTTGATGCTGTTGTTTTAAGGCTGCCATTTGTGCAACCCAGCGTTGAATGCTCTGTGTATCTAAACCACGACCATTATCCGTGAGTAGCGCACTGCCGATTTTAATGACCCAACGACGTGATTGACCAATTTGTTGACGGGTTTTGGATTGACAAGAGGAGCTATCTTGTATGCCTGTATTGTTCATTGATAATTTTTGACTTGTATTTATTTAGTTTACTTTGCTTATCTGGGGTATTTTAGAGGAATTGTAGACAAGATTACACAGATTTAAGGATAAACAAGATTAAAAACAAAAATCCTGTCCACCTCACCATCCGCTAGGCTCTGTTCAAAAATCTGCAGCTTAAACGTTTTTGTTACAATTTAACTCCAATCCTCAGAAGGTTTTGAGGCGAGCTATGTATTAGCTGATAAAAAGGTTATGATTCAGATGAGATGACCCAATAAGATATGGCTATTGCTGTTATTCCGCAAAAAAACAGAATGGATGTAAGAGACTTTGATGAGGTATTGTATAAAGACTGTAACCTTATAAAATGTTTATTTCAAAAATCAAAAAACGATAGACGTATTGCTACCCGTTATAAGTGCTGTGTAACTCATTATTCTTATTTATTTTCTTTGGTTTATTCCGTTATTTGGCTCGAATGATTAAGGTGACTCCCAAGATCGTTATAAATTATTCGATTCTTCTGGGACGATTGCTTAGTTAACTAGCATATTGTCTATATTTTTCAAGCGTTTGCAATAAAATATCAGCTTGTACGGGCTTGGACAAAAACTCCGATGCCCCCATAGATAGCGCACGACGTTGTTCACCTTCTAACATAGACAATACAAATACGGGGATACTGGCTAAGTTTTCATTGGTTTTCAATTCATAAAGAGCAATCCAACCATCAATCTTAGGCATTAAAATATCTAGCAAAATCAAATCAGGTTGGTAGCGTTTCGCTAAATGCAAGCACTCAGAGCCGTCTTTAGCCACAATAACCTGACATTCAGACTGCTGTAAATAAAAAGTTAACAGCGCTTGTTCTGTTGGATTATCTTCTGCAATCAGGATGAGGCCTCCTTGAGAAGGTAATGGTTTCAATGGTGTATGGCAAATAGTTTGTCGCTGTGATTTTTGTTTATCTATTTTTATGGGTAATCGGAGGGTAAACACGCTACCAATATCTAGCTTACTCTGCGCACTGACATCACCACCCATGAGCTGTGCAAAATTGCGTGTAATTGCCAAACCCAAACCCGTACCACCATATTGTCGAGTGGTCGAGCTATCCACTTGAGTGAAAATTTCAAACAAATGCCCCATTTTTTCTTCACTAATACCAATCCCATTATCTTCAATTTCACAAATCAAACTATGTTCCGACTCTGTTTTTTCCAAACTTACATTGATTATAATCTGTCCGTTATGAGTGAACTTAGCCGCATTATCAAGTAATTTAAGCACACATTGACGGAATTTGATTAAATCAGTATGAGCTTCACCAATTTGGGCAGCGCAATTAATCAGCAATTGGTTATTGTTCGCGCTAATCACAGACTCAGAGGTTGTGGCAATTTCTTGAATCACTGCGGATATATCGAATGTTTCTGGATATAGCATCATTTTGCCTGCTTCAATTTTAGAAATATCTAGTAAATCATTAACAATAGACAGTAAATTTTCACCTGCTGAATTGATGAATGCTAAATCATTCACAAAGCCATCTTCACCAATCATTTGTGCATCTTCTTGTAAAATCTCACTATAACCAATAATTGCATTCAATGGCGTGCGCAATTCATGACTCATATTGGCGAGAAAATCAGTTTTAGCACGGGTTGCTGCTTCCGCTTCTTCCTTGGCTTTTTGGGTTTCTGCCAAGCGTTGGGCTAAAGCTTTATCTCGTTCTTGTACCGCACCTACCATTTGATCGAAGTTGCGGCCTAAACTAATCACTTCTTGTAATGTGCCTAAACGTTCAATACTCAGACGACGGTAAGTACCACTGGCTAATACATTGGCTTCTTCAACTAACATTGACAAAGGCTGTACAATTTCAGTATGCTGACTACGCATCATACTGAATAACAACAATAAATTAACGCTTAAAATCAAAGCGGCCAATAGCACCATCATAATAATTGAGCGAGCTGCAATAAATAAAGGCTGAGTTGTGACCACTATCCATTGATTATGTGTTGCAGCAACACTGCCCAGTAGCCAAGTGTTGTTTTCATTGAAAATACGGAAGCCTCGTTGCCCAGACATGCTCATTTTGACTAGGGTTAAATTGCCTAAGTTACGCCGTTCTTGCACCCAAACATGCTGCGGATGTGCAATAACAGTCCCATCTTTAGCCACAATAAATACTTGGGTACTGGGGTCCAAATGCACCCGTTCTACGGTATTTTGTAGCAATTCTAAATTCAGTTCACCAACCAATACCCCTAAGAATTGTTGTTCTAATTGATGATAAATTGGCACTGCCAAGGTGAGTGATACTTTCTCATTAGCAATAGAAATAAACGGTTCAGAAAAATAGGTATTTTTTGACTGTTGAGCATGATGAAAATAAGGTGTATTGGATAAATCTAAATCTTGCAACGGGGTGCGAAAATCATGCTGTAAACTATCTTCAATCGTGACGTAGCCTTTAGCATTAATAAAATAAAGGCTATTTAAACGTGGATAATTTTGACGGGTTTGAGCCAGTAAATATTGTTGTTTGGATTGTTCAAAATTGGGCAAACTCGTGCCTAACGTGGTGATAAGGCTTTCGGTTTCTGTTAGATAACGTTCAGTCTGTTCGGTTAAGGCTTCAATAAGTAAGGTTTGATGACGTAAAATTTCTTGCTGCACATAGTGGATGCCAAGCCACAAAATACTGATAAGAATCAGAGCGACTTGCAGCCCCAATACCATTATCATTTGAAAAAATGCAGTTCTGAGAGAATGTTGTTTGTTCATTATGAACCTGACACCGTATGAACCACCTTGAATTGACCCTGTTTGACTTGCATGATGTATAAGTCACGTTGGATGTCACCATAGGCATCAATACTAATTGTACCTTGGACAGCGGGTAGTTGTTTTATATCCAATAACGCTTGAGAAAGACCCTGAGATTTCCCTCGAGTTTGTCGCAAAGCGTATGCCAATATTTTGGCAGTCTCAAATCCATAAGCAGCGCCATAACTTGGATTTTGCCGATAACGCTGTTGATATTGCTGAGCAAATAATTGGAAATGCTGATAAGGGTTTTCTGGATTATAAATCGACAACACTTGCATATTTTCCACCGCTCGCCCACCTTTGAGAATTAAATCTTGATTATGGGCGGAAACAGGTGCAAAGAATTGGGACTGAATACCTTGTTGACGCGCAAATTGTGCGAGCAATGCAACATCATTGGCACTGGACAGAAACATGATTGCCTCAGGCTGTATTCGGTCTAGCCCGCTTTCTGCAATGAATTTTTTTAAATCATCATGAACAATGTATAAACTATGCTTTATTTCACCACCAAGCTTGTTAAAATCTTGATAAATAACACTCCAGAGTGCTTCTGTATAATCACGATTGTTGGTGTCAATAATCCCGACTAACTCACGAATACCTAGTTCATTATACAAATAATTAGGAAAAGCTTTAGCTTCTTGTTGAATACTGGGAGCAGCACGGAAAAAGTAATCTTTTTGTCCTGCTAACCGAGCAACAGTCGGACTAAATAAAATCGTTTCGCTATCATTGATTTGTGGCAAAGCTGCAATCGTTGGCTGGCTGGCCATGTGGCCAATAATTGCCACCACACCTTGCTTCACTAATTCGGCATCAACCTGTTGTGCAAGCTCAGGATCGCCCTTATCATTTTTTATAAGTAGCTTAATGGGTTGTCCATGAATACCACCTTGTTGATTAATCAGGTCAACCGCAAGCTCTATCCCATTGCGGGCTGCAACGTTTTCAGTAGAATGCCGTCCTGTGATTTCACCTGCAAAGCCAATATAAATAGGTCGCTCGGTACAGGCTGTAAGTAAAAAAAGATATGATATAAACAGTAACCGATACATATCAAGAGGTCCATGCAATTGGTGCTATGTTAATAGTATAAATGAATTATGAAATTTTTGACTGTTATTTAAGTTTAAGTTTTACGACTTTAATTTACTGAAACCTATTGTATTTACTATGCTTTAAAATATGTTTAGACATTGTTTTTATATTTAAAGAAAAATTATTAAGTCTTTTTCAATACATGATTAGGAGGAGTCATGAATCTACAGACAAAATTACTGTTGAATATCGGGGTTGCCTAGCTCATTACTTTTACCATCATTGAAACCCGAAATTATCACACAGCGAAACAGAATGCTGAATTTGTATTATGGGAACAAGGAGGCAAAGCCAAGAATGTCTTAATGTCGGTGCGATGAATTTACCATAAATAATTTTTAAGTAGTGAAATTCCATTAACTGAAAAAACAGTGGGCTTTTTACCTGCACACGCATTGGGTCGTATTTCTCAGTATTATCGCAACTGGGATAATTCTGAGTTTAGCTTTGAAAATGTATCAGATCAGCCACGTAACCCAGAACATACAGCGGATGCCATTGAATTAGCTCCTGCTGATATTCATTTAAACTCGTTTTTACACAAAGTGATGCAAGCGTTTGAAATGCGTGCTCAACAGAAGGGTATTGCGTTTATTTTTGAGAAAATGAACAATCTCCCTGAAGAGGTTCAAGCAGATGAAAAACGAGTACGGCAGATTTTGATTAATGCGTTAGGTAATGCGGTGAAATTTACTAAACACGGTGGGATTACTTTCAAAGTTTCTTACCAGCAAGGGTTTGGCTTTGGCAGCTGAATAATCTTTGGTAGTCATGCAAAATATAGTGCCAATCATTATGAGTTAATTTAATGAATTGATAATGAATGATATAAAAACATATTTTACAGAATAGTAGTTCTATGTTTATTATATATAATATCTCCCAAAATATTGATAAGAGGTTAGTTAGTATAAATGGATTGTCCAAGA
>JADGDW010000042.1:0-16203 GCA_016744725.1 Candidatus Albibeggiatoa sp. nov. BB20
CTCCAGCAAAGCGATACGTTCTGCCGTATTTGAGTTGCCTTTCTTGTCTAAAACCTCCACAACAGCGGAATTGCGATCCCTTTATACCCCACGGCTAACACTAATATATTTACATTACTTATACATACCTTTCTGCCAATGGGTTCTATCTAAATAATACCCATCCCCCTGTCCCCCTGCTGGCAACCAACTTCCTATTAACTCAGCTATTCCATCCATATCTAAGCCATAGTTTCTGAAAAATCGTTGTAATTTGAATTGACTTGCGCCTCTCATTCAAACTGATTCGCGATATTGCTTAAGTTCACGCTGTTTAACCTAACCATTCCCATTATCAGATTTGATAATAAGACAGACCTTGCAGATGACCGCTTTAAACTGCATAAATCTTCATGGAGCAATTCTAATAGATTCATGAGGCGCATATTTTGTTGAGGAGCTTCATATGTTACTCACTTATCTTTGCTCAACTCTTGCTTTTCTTATACCTCTATTGACTTACTTTATGTCCTGTTCTGAGCCTAAACTGTTTAATTCGGCTTTGATTTCTCCTTGCCCTAATCGCTGGTGTAAAGCATGTTCATCATCAGTCAAAAGTAGCAAATTGTTTAAATCAATGCAAATTGGCTCGTTTTGGTCTTAGAAAGGTGGGTTTGTGACTTAAACAACGACTTGATAGAACTGACAATGATAGTCACTATAACTGCCAGCCCTAAAAATTATTTAGTTCTTATTCAGTTTATCAGTCAATACCGCAAACTCTTGTTTCATCTGTAAGTTTTCAAAAATCAACAAATCAGGTGTTTGCATATTTTGCAAAATCTCAAATGCTTTTTGGCTAGTACGTAATAAACCCACCAACTCACTGCTTACTGTCACAGTAGCATAAGTGTTTTCAGCTATTTGCAAGTCACCAAAGGTTTTTTCGCGGGCTGTAACCATCTTTTCTCGTTGATTACTTAAATGCTCCTTATACAAATCAGCCGTTTTCAAGGTTAATTTTTGTGCCTCTAAATTTGCTGTTAAATGCTTACGGCGGTTTGAATCATGCTCGCGACGCAATAAACTTTGTGTTGAGGCCTTGATCGTTTGTACCTCGTTTTCAATTTCAGCAATTTTAGGTATATATTTGTTATCAACATCCTGAATAAAGCTATCTTGCATATGGTATAAAATCTTGACCAGCACAACATACATGCCGTAATAGCGTTTACTAATGGTGAAATCTTCTTCACTGCTAATCGTCAACTTCATCAATTGTTCATTCACTAACTTGACGTTTTCATATACCAAACTGGCTTGCATAATATCGTCACCAACAACACTGGAAAACAATACATCGAGTTGTTCTTCAGAAAGGCGAATGCCTATTTTCTCCAAACTTCTACCAAATTCAACTTGCGATTTAGTAATTTGTTGTTCTTTATACGCAATTTGTTCCTTTGCACTTTTAATTTTTCGATCATACCCTTCAACCGTTGTCTTCCAAGTTGAATCAAGTGGCGCACCGACTTTAGCTTGACGATAATCTGCAATATTAGACTTCAGCGTTTCAATATCTTGCTCTAAACTACGGATTTTTTCTCTAATTTGGTTACTCTCTGATAAAGAAAGAATTTCAACCGCTTCGTCTAGTAACTTATCAAGATCACTCTTGGTACTTTTCTTTGACTCTCCAATCCAACTTGTATCAGGTAAGGTTTTGCGCTTTTCTTCAAGGGCTAATACTTTGTTCAGACGTGGCGTAAGACCTTGCCAAATTTGTCCAAAATAAGGGTTACGGCCTGCTTGTTGTGTTGCCTCTTTATCAGGTTCAGCAGGGCCTGTTTCCAAGCCAACATATCCACCGACAGAATCTTTAGTTTTATTCCATAAATCAGCTGTTGAGCCTTTGGTTTTATCCCACCACGAATTATCATCAGGATTACGATCAGTTCCTGCTTCTTCATTCACTACAGCAACTTCAGGTATTTTTGGTTTAGTCGGCTGTGTTTCAATAACAGATTCTGCAACGGATTCTGCTGTTGGTGGTCTACCCCATAATGAGCCAGCTGAGTCTTTTTTAGCCTCTTTAACCTCATTGACTTCAATTACTTTCTCTTCAACTATATCAGGCTGAGTTATTTTAGGCTTAGAAGTATCACCAGATGGAATAACGGGCTTTGTTTGACAAGCAGCCATCAAAAAAATCATGCAAAATATGAGATACCATTTCATTATTAAATCCCTTGTGTTTTTCCCAAAAATGATAAATTAACTACTAGGCTGGGTTATTTCACCAACGTAATAGACGTGACAGCCTGAATTCATATATCACATTGTTCTTGCAAAGATTTAACAAAAAAATATTGTTATATTTGAAATTCAGCAGACTGTAACGTTGCTTCTAATTCTGCTAGTCTTTTAAGGGATTGTAAAGCTTTATGTCTAAGTGCTAATCCTAAATACATTGAGCGTTTATTTTGTCTTCGAGACTGAGTGCTATTTTACGATTTCTAGTTAGGAATTTATATATTTCTATTCGGGGTGCGTAAGGTGGGCTGCTTAAGCAACTGTTATAGTCAATTCCATAACCAGTTATAATTAATGATAAAGGAATAAAAGCAGATGAGTATAGGATATAGTGAAGGCTTAAGAGAGCGGGTAATAGAGTTTATATGAACAGGTGGCAAAGTAAAAGATGCGATACAAATATTTAAAGTAAGTGCGATGAGTATAAGCCGCTGGAGAAGAAAGAAAACGCAGTATGGTCATGTGAAGAATAAAAAATAGACAGTGTGGTTTAGAAAGGTCAATCGAGAACAATTGCGGTCAGAGATAGGAGAATATTTTGGCGTATCGGCAAGCACTATCCACAGGAATTTAACAGCGTTAAACATCGTGTATAACCCCCCCCTTTGACTATAACCCTATTAAACATTGTTGGACTGCTCTTAAACGTAATACTAGAAATATTCGACATAGCGTTAATGATATCTCTAAAGCCATTTCTATGACCTTAAAATAATACCATACCATGAGGGTTCTACTATATACAACAAGACGTTGGCACATTGCGAGGGACGCACCCACACAATGCACTCAATGACTATTACATTACAAAGTTTTCAAATACTCTATTAATGCTCGTCGCTCTTCAACTTCTAAGAAACGCCCAATAATGCCTTTCCCTTTGCCATGACTAAACTCATGTCCAATATTTAAGCTACCGGATTGTGAAGTATCAACTTTAGAAAAATAATTATTTCTGTACGAGATATAACCCACGTTAAGCGGGTCAAATTCTAAATAACCGAGGTAAAACGCTACCGTTCGCTCTGCTGCTGGCGACAACAAGTCGTACAGATTAGGCACAGAGCCGTTATGTAGGAAAGGTGCGGTTGCCCAAATGCCATTGAGCGGACGAACACGGTAACCTTCAAAAGCACGCAAGCAGTTAATGGTATAGCCATTCATTTTGGCTTGTTCTGCTGGTGGAATCTTTTCTTCCTTATACTTGGCATCCGCAACTTCTTGCACAACTGCGCCTAGTGCGGCAGCATAAGAAACTTCTTGTTTTTTGCCCGTATTTTCGGATTTGACTAGAACTTCTTCACATTCTCCTCCCTTGAAAGGTATATTAGGATTAGCAGGTTTTTCAGCAATTTTTTGTATATAAACTTTCGTATCAATACCCAGTCCATCAATATCAACTTTGCGCGTTGCTAAAATTTTCGATTGCGCTGGGTCAGTACCAACATCATAGACTTTCAGGTTTAATAAATGTAAATCGGTTTCAACCGTCGTTGGCGCTTTATCCCAATATTGTGCATCCCAAATTTCTTCTGAATCCAATGGCGGTAAGTGACAGCTTTGGCACAGTTCTTTGTACAATGTTTCACCCTTTTTCGCCTGTTTTCCATCAATTTTACCTAAAATGTCTTCTGGCCATTTCGGTGCCTGTAAACCACCAAAGTGTTTCTTGTCAAATGGACGCTCTTTACCAGCTAATAACTGCTCCATATCATAAAGATTACGAACACGAACAGTGGATTCAAAGTCTTTAGTAAAGTCAAGATGAGCGACAGTCCCTAGTGCTTCACCCGCGTTGCGCACCATTGGTTGCATGATAGAACCATCATATTGTACCCAATTGAACCATGAAGTAGTCCAAATAAAGGGGTAATTAACAGGGGCATCAGTGGGTTTATTATTGTCGACTTTTTTAGCATCTGAAGCGAATACAGTGTTACCAATGCGGTTAAGTGCATCCAGTCTGGCATAGCCCTCTTGAAGAGAATTCAAGAAATTAGGATTATTAAATACGTAAAGTCTGAATGCCTGATAAATTTTTCTACCTAAATTAGCAAGCCCTTTTAAGTCCTTGTCTATTGTTAAATCGAAAATGTTCAGCTTCCAGTCAGCTTTTTTAAAATCTTTTTCAAACTTTTTAAATTCCTTTTCTGCCTGTTTTAGCAATTTGACCAATTCATCTGAACCTGGACCTTGTTTTATTTCTTCCACTACGACCTGAATAGCTTCGTCAACTAATTGACCAATATAGCGTGTAAGTGCTACATGCAGCATTTTACGCGTCTTATTGTTGTACTTTTCTTTTAAAACGACTTTAGCAAAGCGCTCAAAACGCTCTTCAGCTAGCCAGGTTTCGACCACTGCAAGCAATAACACAGTATTGAAAGAAATCAAGTTAATCGTTGCAGGTCCACCATCGTAGAGAATATGGGTATTTTTATAAGTCATCTGCCCAGTATGACAAGCCGCACATGTTAAACCTAAAGCACTGTAAGGACCTGGATAACCTGCTTGTTTCCAAGCTTCAGCATCTTCTGCAAAACCAACAGGTAAGCCGTGTGGGTTGTTCTCTTCAGATTTTTTGCTGGGGATAAATCCAAAATTAGCTAAGTAATTCGCATTAGAAAAAGGAGCGGATTCATTTTTAATATCTTCATAAATACTATTAAATTTTTTGGGAGTAATTTCTCCTTTTAAAGAAACAAGAACAGGCTGCTCTAATGCCACAAACCATTCAAGGGGTGTAGGCACAGTCAGGTTCCCTTGTGAAGTGTGGTGATACCAATGCTGCTCTTTGTCAGTCCAGTTTTGTTCTAACCAAACGGTTTTTTTGTCTGGCACTGGTTCGGACAGTGCTGGCTGGGCTGTAAACAAAGCCATCAGCAGGGTGATGAGAATAAACACGTTGCTCTTCATGATAATTCCATATGTTGGTGAGAAGTTAAACGCTATGTGCAAAATTTAATTATTAACATTTTACGTTTGACACTTATAAACTGACGCTCACTACAAAATTATTGCAGTCGCCAGCACCACTATTGTAAGAAGCAAAATTATCATTGTAAATACAACTAAAGTCGTATTGCTATTAGCTGACTTTTATGCTTGCAGTGGAATTAACAAAGCCAAAGTAATGCAAAAAGTACAACAAGCCTTTATTAACGCAAAACAAAATACTTTGCAGATTACTACGCCCACCCGTTTCATTTAGTTGGGTAGAAAAAGGACAACAATTAGCTTTAGTTATCTCTGGTAAACGTAAACGCCAAATCAGGGTTGTTGAATGGAGAGATTATCGAACCTATTACCTTTGAAGGTAGTTGTAACAAGCATGTCATAGAAGCTTACTTTAAAGATGCCTTACTTCCCTCTCTTGGGCGGGGCTTCACTATAGTCCTTGATAATGCCTCTTTTCACAAATCCAAAACTTTAGCTCAAATTGTTGAACAACATGGATGCCGATTACTATTTTTACCACCCTATTCTCCTGACTATAACTCTATTGAACATTGTTGGGCTGCTCTTAAACGTAATACTAGAAATATTCGACGTAGCGTTAATGATATCTCTAAAGCCATTTCTATGACCTTAAAATAATACCACACCATGAGGATTTGACTATAAAATAGGATTGAAAGATGGCCAAGATAAAAAATCCTGTCTATCCAGTCATCTATATAATCTTGTTCTAAAACCAAGCCAAGTCATGGGATAATAATAAAGAGCTATAATTAGATTGAATAAATAATGGAGTATGAAAGATGCAACAAATATCCATATCATTGCCTGATGAACTCATGGCAAAAATGAAAATGCTAATACCTCAACAGCAATATAATCATATAGTTGTTCAGCTATTAGAAAAAGAGTTACAAATGCGAGAAACGACGTTATATCAAGCTGCCTGCGAAGCTGAAGCTGACGAAATGCTTAATCAAGAAATGTCAGACTGGAATGTGGCAATAAACGACGGTATTGAACATGAAGCGTGGTGATATTTACTGGGTTAATTTAGAACCAACACAAGGCTCTGAAATTCGAAAAAAACGCCCCTGCGTAGTTGTTGGTGCAACACCCATTAATTGAGCCAGATGCACTATAATTGTCGTGCCACTATCAACAGCCGCAAAATCTCATCCACCAATTACAATCCCAGTAAACTGCTTAGGTAAACAAGCTGTTGCGGTTTGTGACCAAATTAGAGCAGTAGATAAAACCAGATTATTGAAACAAGAAGGCTGTTTATCTCAACTAGACCTTAACTCACTTAATGATGCTCTCAAGCAAGTATTATCACTTAGCTAAAACCAAATTCAAACAAGCCCAAGACTGATAATAATGTTGTGTGGGAAAATGAGAATGTGTTTTGAACAGAATCTAACGGATTGAAAGATAGTCAAGATAAAAAATCCTGTCTATCCAATCACCCGTTTAATCTTGTTCTAAAACCAATTTCACTGAAGAACTGCTTAACTCATGTTACGCAAAAAAATTCGCGCTCACGAACAATTAATAATTTACAAAACCATTTATATAACGTAACTCATTGATTTATTTTCTACAAAATATTATCTGCATAAGGTAAGTTATTTATAAGTTGTTCTAAACTTGCTTTTACATCGTCAACTTGTGATTTTAAAATATCGGGAATCCAGGTAATTTCTAGATATTGATTGGTTTTCTGATTTTCTGCGTTGAAATGTTCAATCCACCATACGCCACTGACATGTGTTTCCCAAATCTGACTTATGCCTAAACTATTTAATTCAGCACGCACTTCACCTTTGCCCAATCGTTGTTGCAACAAGTGTTCATCATCAGGCGAAAATGGCAAACTGTTTAAATCAATACACGTTGGTTCATTTTGATCTAATAATTTTTGCAAAGCGTGCTGTATCTCATTTAATAGCGGAGACACATTGCCTGTGGTATTTTCTGGATGTATAGGAATCGTTGTCATTGTCAATTTAAAACCTGCTGAGATATTGATATGATTCTAGGCTAATCACCTAAAGTTTGGAATAATAAAAACAGGCTTTATTTTTAATACTGAGCGACGAGCAGGTTTTTTATCGTGATATAGTCGTTTTATTCTAGGACTGGTAGTCCTTGGTTTTAAAAGTAATTGATATTTAAAGTTTTATAGGACTGCCAGTCCTAATACCCAAAACGAAATTGACTATATTCTCCAATCGTAATCTATTCGTTTTTTCTAAGTCATTTTGTGTAGAGATTAGGGCACGCTCAAATTCCTGAAGAACCCAATAAATCAGCTTGTTTTCGCTTACAATAAAAGGCTTACAGGTCTTATCACAGTGGAGTAAAAAATGAATATCTTGCTCACAGGTGGAAATGGGTTTATTGGACAACAGCTATTACTTAAACTATGCGAGGCGGGACATCAAGTACATTGCTGTGTTCGGCAATTGCCTCATCTTCCTTTAGAAAATGTGATTTATATTAAAAATGACTTTATCCAGAGCACGCAACGACAAGACTGGCTGCCGTATTTAGATAATATTGATGTTGTGATTAATACGGTTGGGATTATTCAAGAAAAAGGCAAAATCAGTTTTGAAGCGATACATCACCTTGCACCTAAAGCGTTATTTGAGGCTTGTGTGCAAACAAAAGTCCAGCATGTGATTCAAATCTCTGCATTAGGCGCGGATGAAAAAGCCACAACCCCTTTCCATCTTAGCAAAAAAGCCGCTGATGATTTTCTGAGTTTTCAAGATATTGATTGGACTATTATTTATCCTTCAGTTGTCTATGGTAAAGGTGGAAAAAGTTTTGCCTTATTTAAAGCATGGGCGAATTTGCCTTATATACCTGTCATCGCGCAAGGCTCGCAAATGATACAGCCTATTTATATTGATGATCTGACCCAAGCGATTGTTAATTTAATTCAATCACCGCCTACAACGCCATTACGTTTAGCCGCTGTTGGCTCTGAAGCGGTTACGATGAAAGCATTCCTCTCTGTTATTCGACAATGGCTGACAGGCAAAACCACAATGCCTTGCTTATCTATTCCACAATTTGTGATGCAAAAAGTCTTTAAATTAGGTGATATGCTCGCTCATCCTTTAGTTAATTCAAATAATTTCAGCATGTTACAACGTGGTAACACCGCAACGGTAGACGATTTTATTAAACATACGCATATCCGTCCGCGCTCCATTCAAACCGCATTGGCAGAAATTCCCGTAGATCAGGCAGATCAATGGCAAGCAGGCTTATATTTTTTATCTCCATTATTACGCCTCAGTATTGCATTTTTGTGGATAATGACGGGCTTAGTCTCGGCTTTTATTTTCCCAATAACAGACAGCTATGCGTTACTGGCACGAATAGGCATCAGTGGTTTGATTGCGCCGATTGCATTATTTGGCGCAGCCGCGATGGATTTTGTTTTGGGGATACTGACTTTGATAGGCTACCAGTTAAAATGGGTCGGTATTGTACAATTGCTGGTGATGTTGGCTTATACAGTTTTAATCAGTCTATATTTGCCCGAATTTTGGTGGCATCCTTACGGGGCATTGACTAAAAATATCCCTTTGGCCGCAGCTATTATAACGATGATCGTATTGGATAATAGGACATAACTATGGAATATCTATGGCTTAAACTGATTCATATTGCCAGCGCATTTCTGCTGATTGGTACTGGGTTTGGTAGTGCGTTTTATAAGTTTTTTACGGATAGAACCAAGTCCGTACCTGCTATTGTAGTGGTTAACCGATATGTGGTGTTGGCTGATTGGATGTTTACCACGCCAACGATTATTATTCAATTGGTTACAGGAATTTGGTTAGCTTCTATCCTACATATCCCAATGACAACAGGTTGGTTTGTATGGGTATTAGGCTTGTATTTATTGATGGGAGCTTGTTGGATACCCGTGGTGTTTTTACAAATCAAAATGCAACACATGGCAGAAGCAGCACACTTGAATGGTGACACCGAATTACCTGCAACTTATTATCGTTTAGCTCTTATTTGGACAATATTAGGGATTCCCGCATTTATTGCCGCAATCATGATTATTTGGCTGATGGTATTCAGAGCATGGTTAATGTAATCTATTTGAGAACAAAGATTTAATAAGTCAAAGGACTAAAAATCCTTATGTAAAATCTCTTATTTTATCGGATTTGGCATTAACTCATTATTTGCACAATATTTTGAGAAACAAGATTGATATAGTCGTTTTACTTTAAAGTGATACAGGACTGGCAGTCCTGAGTTTTAAAAGTAATTGATATTTAAAGTTTTATAGGACTGCCAGTCCTAACACTCAAAACGAAATTAACTATACTATGAATTCAACACAATCCCCTGATTTTTTACAACTATATAGATTGCTCGCAGATAATGTGATTTGGCAACGCCAATTTTATCGAGGTTTGAGCGATATTGAAGACGATGCAATTACCCAATTACGGAGTGAATTCATTGTATTGCAAACAACGATTGATGAATATTTGAATGATGATAAATGGATGAGCAAGCCTGATGCGATTGTCACGGCATTGCAAGCTGAAATTAATCGTATTATTAATAATTTAATCCAACAAATGAGCGAACAAACCACACAATTGATTGGCGAAATTGAGCAATCCACTGAGTTGACGTTACATGTAAAAACGGTGAATGAGTTAACTTGGGAGCAAAATCGGATTGAATGGCAAAAAATTCATGTGAGTAATGTACAAAAACTGGATAGTTCATGGCGTATTGCCAGAGAAACAGTCTATAACGCGACCACGGGTTCAATGGCAGGTACATTAATTGGTGGGGTAATTGGGACTGTATTTGTCGGTATGGGTGCTGTTCCGGGAGCTATTTTAGGCGCACAACTTGGTAGTTTGTTTGGTGCATCATCAGGAGCTTACGCAGCAGTTTCCAATGTTAAACAACAACGAACTGAGTTAATCAAACAGGCATTGAGCAAGAAAGTTTATCAATTTATCAATCTTAATGAGAGACAATGCATCAATAATATTCGTAATATGGTGAAGCAATTACGTCAAAACTTAGATGCGGAATTAACCCAGAAAATTGAGCAACAAAAAGCGTCATTTGAGCAATCTTGCTCCCCATTGCCGTCTTAAGTAAGATGATTAATTGAAATAAGCAGACTTAATTAGCTATTGAGGAGAATACTTTGGATTTTTTTATTAGCATCCCAGGGTCACTGTTTCTGGTTTTGTTCCCTCTTTTTAGTTTTGTTATTATTGCAATTGCTTATTGGATGCAGCATTTTGATAATACAGGACAATATCATACACCGTCTGCATTTAGTTTGTCTGTTATGGAAACGGCTGCTTTACATGATGAGCACAGAGGGATTATTCACACCGCATTATTCAAATTATGGCAAGAAGATGCTATTTCAATTAAAGGAAAAGCAAAAAATGCTCGTGTACTTAGTAATAAGCATTGTAAAGATAATATTTCTTTAAACGATGATATAGAAAAAGTGCTGTATAGCTATATTTCTAATCAGTCTGATTTATCCGTTAGAGTAAAGAAATTTTTTCTCACACGTTCTCCTTTCTATACTCAATTAAACATCGCTTTAGATGCCATTTACAGTAAATTAGAAAAGCGACATTTAAGATGCAATGATGAAACCTTGCTAAAACGTAAGTTGATTAAATTCCTTGTCCCTTTGATTATTTTCACGGTTGGCAGCTTAAAGTTAGGCTTTGGGTTATGGTATGGGCATCCTGTATTAATTTTAATTCTGTTGTTGATAATCATACCGCCTGTTGCATGGTTTATCTTGCCCAATGTTGATCGACAAACCGTATTAGGGCGACGTTATCTTGCACAGTGTCGAAGCAAGTTTGATCAATCTAGTTTACTCAGAAATGAGAACGATGGTTTGTATCGAGTCGCTGTATTTGGGGTTTCTGGGATAGAAAGTTGGGTTGTGTTTGAATCATACAATAATGCGTTTGCTGCTCCTTATAATAAAAGCTGGTTTCACTCTGGAAATGGTGGGTGTGGTGGTGGAATAAGTGGATGTGGTGGCGGGTCAGGTGAATGTGGGGGAGGAGGAGGTTGTGGCGGATGTGGTGGAGCGTAAAAAGATAAATTGATGAATTTTTTAAACACTCATAACTTTAGCTTGGGTATATCAAATATTTACCTACTTCGAATCCCCCATACTCTTCATCCAACTTCTTAATCTATTGAATTTTTGCTGATTATCACATAAAAATTACATCAGCAGCAAAGCTTTGGAGTCCAGAATTAAAAAGGAGTAAAGAGGGCAACAAGTACAAATTATCACCCTCAATTGTATAAAGGCTATACCATCACTGAACTAGGTATATGTTTCGGATTGAGATAAATATAAGGATAAGCACGGCTGATGTCAGATAAATCCAATTGGGCAGATAGTGCTTCTAATTCATCTTGATAGGCTTTAACCAATGGTTTGGCTCTATCATCAATTCGCTTATATTCACCCAAATGCCCCAATCTAAAATCAGTCAGATAAAAGATGAATGCCTGCATTAAAGATGGCTGTCGCAACGGTAAAATATTCAGCAAATCTCGTTCACTGTACTCAATGTCAACTTTTGTTGGCGGTGGTGCATACGCTGCAAATGGCATCGCAGGGGTAAAACCTGAGAATTGGTATTGAGGATAGTGAATTGAAGAATGGTGCGCTGTAGTGATAAAAATAATCTGTCCAACTGCTTGTGCTAACTGTTCCACAGTTTCAAATTGACTAGGGAAACCTTTAATACGCATACCATTGTCAGAAGCCATTACTCGTGCCCAATTTTGGATTTCATTGTCACCTGCCAACAGTTTTTCATCTGAATAGTATAAGTTCAAATAATCCAATACAAACTTTTGCGTCATATCCCAAATCTGTTTGCCTTCTTCAGCATAAGGATAAAACAAATCTTTAGAATCAACACCACGTTTTTCAATGTCTTTAGGCAGCGCATGTTCAGCAAAATCATAGCTTGTAAATGCCTCAGACATCAAACTAATCATAGAGTCGTAATTACCAGCCAATTGTGCCCCAAAATCACCAGCAACACCTTTGGCATTTTTCAAAAATAAATGATGTGCATTGACACTTAAAGTATATTCTAAATGTGGTTTTAACAAGAGAAAGACAGGGTGATCTTTGTATAATTCGCGGTGGGCTGCAATCACAAAAGATTCGACTAAATAGTGAATCCGTGTTGCATGCGTCACAAATTCTTGGTAATTCACATCAGCAATTTGGGCGAATAATTTAGCCGCTGACCATGCCTCATCTAATGGCGTAAATACAGGATTATCACAACCCATTTGCTGATTGAGCTGAATCCCAATCGGTCTTAATGTGCCATCAGCTAAGCAGTACAATAAAACAATTGGCGCAGTGACATATTGTTTGCGCCCTTTATACTCACCGGGCTGCTCAACTAAACCTTGCAACATCACGTAATCCACAAAATATAAACGCTGGTGCTTCATGGCTTCATCAAATGACGCGTCTTTCACGATCTCAGCAAATTCATGTTTGATTGTACTGATGTCAAAACTCTTTGGAATTGGATTTGAATCAGTGACACGTTGCAATAGAACGTGATTAATACCTATTGCACGTTGTAAACCAAAGTATTCATCACTAAGAAAGTTGTCTAAAAAACGAGTATCAGGGAAAGTATTACGCCCAAAAAACAAATAATCATTAAAGCTGTCAATCGAACAACCAAACCAATACTTAAGTTGTGTACTAAGAATGCTGGGCAAACGTGGAATTAAACGCCCTAGATTTTTTATTGAAGCAAACCGATAACGGCAATCTACTTTCTCTGCATCAGGTAATTTAATCACCGTAGCAAAAGTGCTGTTGTAGCTGTAATGATACGCATACAGTTTACGCATTTTATCTAAATAAGTACGGCGTTTATTGGCATCGTCATGTTGAGGTAAATTAGCTGAAACCGACATTATTGTGTTCCCTCTTCTGATGATTGCTCAACTGTGTTTTGCTTAACAGGCTGTGGTATGACCGTAGTCGATTCTAATTTGGTGACCGTACCTTGTACTTCCTCTTGTGATGCTTGCTCAGTCATGTTTTGTCCAGTAGGTACTGAGAAAGGAGAAAGTTCTGTTTGTTTATTTGTATCTGTTGTTTTCTCTTGCACTTTTTCAGCCGTTTTTGGAGAAGGCAATAGTGAGTTAACAGCTTGTTTAGCAATTTCTGCCGCGTCTTTTGCAAGTTCAGCTTCCCTCTCAGTAGAGGCTAATACGGTTGCACTCTGCCCCTTCATTTTTTTAGCCGTTGCAACCGCTTTGCTTGCTGCTTTTGCCGCGTATTCTGCTTCTTTCGCCAATTGTTCAACTTCTTTAATCGTATTAGCATCAATAGGTTTGCTTCCCGTTTTTAATGCTAATATTGCTATTGCCTTAGCTTTAGCAGCGGCCTTAACCGCCATTTTAGCTTCTGCGGCGGCGATTGATTCAGGTTTGCTTGCAGGTGGTGGAAAGTCTTCAAAACACAGTAAATCCACTTCATTCAATTGCGGTTTATAAGCAAGTGGGCATAGTTTGTTTTGTTGTTTAGGGTCATTCAAGTCACGAGAGTTTAAGGTTTTCAAATACTCAATAATTGACCAACGTTCATGCTCTTGTAGCTCAGCACCTAATACACCTGCATAAGGGTATTTCAAATGACCTTTTTCATCTCGTGGCCATAATGCTTCTTCTTCAGCCGTAATGGCACGGAATTCATGTCCCGTATTATGATTACCTGTTTTGCTGGTATCCAATTCAAAGCCATTCCAAACAGGAGCAGTTTTGTAACCTACATATTTAGGATCGAATTCGCGTGTACCCACATAGAATTTTTTATCACGCTCTGCTACAGGGGATAATAATTGATATAAGTTGGGTACTGAACCGTTATGTAAGAAAGGAGGCGTTGCCCAGACACCATCTAAAGGGCGGGCTTTATAACATAATGGAGCACGTACTAAATTTTTGCGTTTACCGTTATATTCATCGCGTTGCTCTTCAGATAATTTTAATTCGTCATATTTAAGATTAACTGCTTGTTCAACTGTAAATGGTAAGCCGTCTTCACCTTTAATAATACCCAAGCCTAATTGCTTGGTTTCAATAAACCGCTCTGCCCAGTCAGTAACAACCTGTGAATCTGTACCAATTAAGTCGACGTTAACCATAGGTACTTTAAGAAAACGTAAGTTCCAGTCATTAGGTTCAGTCCAGTATTGAGATTCGCATATTTTATCTGAATCAACGGGTGGTAAATGACAACGTACACAGTTTTTATTGTATAAAACTTCACCTTTGTCTACTTTGTCTTTATCTATTGCACCAAAATGTTTTTCTGGCCATTTAGGCGCACGCAAGCCTTCAAATGGTCTATCACCACCAATCAACTGTTCAAAATGGTATAAGTTTTCAACATCAACTGAAGATTGGAATAAAGTTTGGGTTGGGTCTGTTAAATTGATTGAAGCAAATACACCCAAAGCTTCTCCGGCATTACGGGTCATAGGTTGTTTTACAGAACCATTGTACTGTACCCAATCAAACCAAGAAATGCCCCATAAATAAGGAAACGTAACAGGTGCATTTACCTTACGGTAGTTACCATCATACAATTCCAAACCAAATACAAAATTTGCAATACGATTTAACGCGTCTAAGCGACCAAAGCCTTCTTCTACAGCAGGTGGATATTTTTTATCAAGCTTAACTTGCTCAAGCACAAAAGATAGTTGTTTATTAAGTTTTTCTCTTAATTCCTTCTTATGTTCTGTATTGTAATTTGCCCCTAATACTTTTTTAGCAAAACGGTCGAAACGGAATGGATCACACAGATATAAAGGTTCACAAGCTGTCATCATCATAGCCATACCTAGTGCATTCTGGAATTTTGGAAAGTTTGCCATGCTTTGACCACCTTCAATCCGAATCCCAACATTTTTATAATTTAACTGCCCTGTATGACAAGCTGCACAAGTTAAACCCACCACCGTCATTTTTTCTTGGCTTAACGGGTCAACATAATTTTGATCCACGGCAAAACCAACTGGCAACCCTTCTTTATTAGCAAACTGCCAATCTTTATTTTTATAGTGTGGTGCTGATGTATTGGTAACATCCTGTTTTTTAAGCATCTGAGAAGACCAAGTGGTTTCGTCATCAATATAATTAAAAGCGGAACTTTTGGGTAATTGCTCAACGTTGACATTATCATCAAACAAAAAGCCAAACCCGCCTAGGAATTCTTTTTCATTAAAGGGGGGGGCGGGATAACCAAATGTCGGTACAGGCTGCTCTAAAGCTAAAAACCAATCATATTCCATTGGAAACATAGAGCCCTGTGTTGAGTGATAAAACCATTGAATATCGTCACTAGACCAACCTTGGTCATAAAACATGACCTGATCTACAGATTCATAAGGTGGGACAGCCAATATTTTTTTATATATATAAAGTGCACCAATAACAATTGCAGTTATCAGTAAAAACAGGAAAAATCGCCGACAGGTTAAACGCATTGAAAATCCCCCATAAAAATTGGCATTAAATTGGAATGAATTTTTGTCATTTGGCTTTAGTAAGCTAAACACACTATAACATGGTTGGATATAGGGTTAAATAGAAGGGTTTTTATTTTGTTTAATTATTGTATGATAATGAAAATTATAGTGATATTTTTACAATTTTTATTTATTTGCTTTCTAAATACTCAGCCATCAGATAAATACCAAACTATTTGTGCTAAAAACTTAGAATATCCGTTAAGATGGAAAATTAGACCAATCATCTAAAAAAAGAAAATTTATTACCCATAATTATTAAGAAAACACTGAAATAAATATGTCTAGTATATTTTTTCCAGAAAAACAT
>JADGDW010000042.1:16213-28180 GCA_016744725.1 Candidatus Albibeggiatoa sp. nov. BB20
ATGAAAAGTGCTAGATAAATAATTTAAAGTCAGTTTAATAAATTCATATTATTTCACCAGATAATCATGGAATACGACTTATTTGATTAGGAAAATTATGTTTTCAATACAGGGTTATACATTAACTGAAAAGCTATTTGATAGTGCACATACTCAAATTTATCGCGGGTGCAGAGATAGAGATCAGCTACCTATTATTTGTAAAGCACTTAGTAATCAACAGCCAACACCACGTGACATGGCTCGTTTTCAACGAGAATATCATTTAACTAAAAGACTTGATAATACTGGCTTTATTCGAGCTTATGAACTTGTGCCTTATAAAAATACTTGGGTCATGATCTTGGAGGATATTGGTGGCCAGCCTTTATCAAAACTCATGGGCTACTATCAAGCTGATATAGAAAAATTTTTACAATTCGCTATTCGCCTGACTGAATTGCTTGGTGAACTCCATCAGCAAAATATCATGCACAAAGATATTAACCCTACTAATATTGTTGTGAATCTAAATACGCAACAAATTCAGCTTATTGATTTTGAAATTGCCACCGAATTATCACGTGAAACCCAAGAAATTCGCAGCCCAGATACCTTAGAAGGCAATTTATATTATATTTCGCCTGAGCAAACAGGGCGTATGAATCGTAGCATTGACTATCGTACAGACTACTACTCTCTGGGTATAACATGGTATCAAATGCTGACAGGTCGATTGCCATTTGAAGCAAAAGATGCAATGGAATGGGTTTATTGCCATATAGCTAAAATCCCCCAACCCCCTATTGAAATTAACTCACAAATTCCTTATCCTATTTCTGCCATCATTATGAAATTAATGGAAAAAACTGCAGAAAAACGCTATCAAAGCACATTTGGCCTATTAACTGATTTAAAGCGAAGTTTAGACCAATTACGCATAATGGGGCGGATTGACAGTTTTAGTCTAGGGATCAAAGATGCGTCAAGCCATTTCCAGATTCCCGAAAAATTATATGGACGTGAAATGGAAATCAAATTACTGGTTTCTAGTTTTGATCGTGTAAGCCTTGGACACAAAGAAATGATGCTGATTGCTGGATACTCTGGTATCGGCAAATCCGCTTTAGTACATGAGGTTCACAAACCCTTTGTGAAAAAACAAGGTTATTTTATCAGTGGCAAATTTGACCAGTTTAAACGTAATATTCCTTATGATTCATTATTTCAAGCTTTTCGTGCTCTAATTCAGCAGTTACTCACTGAAAATGAAGAACATATTCAAAATTGGAAATATAAGCTTAATCAAAAATTACACCCCAATGGACAAGTATTGATTGAGGTTGTACCTGAAATTGAGCAAATTATAGGTGAACAAGCGGCTGTACCTGAGTTATCGCCCAATGCAGCACGTAACCGTTTTAATATGGTGTTACAAAATTTTATCAGCACCTTTTCAGACTTTGATCAACCATTAGTTATATTTTTCGATGACTTACAATGGGCGGATGCAGCAACTTTACAACTACTTGAATTATTAATGAATGATGACAAGCAAAAATCATTATTTATTATTGGTGCATATCGTGATAATGAAGTGGATGAATTTCATCCTTTAATGATGGCTTTAAAAAATATTCGTCGGCAACAAGCCGTTGTCAATGTAATTACGCTTGCACCGCTGGCTTTATCACACGTGAGCCAGTTAATTGCTGATAGCCTAAAAACTCATACAGACAAGGTTAATCAAGTTGCACAATTATGTTGGGAAAAAACCCGAGGTAATCCCTTCTTTCTCACTCAATTGCTACACATGTTCTACCAAAACAGAGCCATTGAATTTGATATACCCAACGGTTATTGGCGGTGGTATTTAGAAAAAATGCAACAAGCGGATATTAGTGATAATGTTGTTGATTTAATGGTGAATAAAATTCAGCAACAATGTACAGGCAGTCAATCCGTATTAGAACTTGCGGCCTGTATTGGTAATCAGTTTGATTTAAAAACCTTATCATTGGTTTACCAGCACTCTGTCACCGATACCGCCAATGCTTTATGGCAAGCTTTACAAGAAGAATTAATATTACCACTAGGTGATATATATAAATTTGTAGATCAGAAAAAAATGACTCGGAGTGTTGAAATGATTCCCGTTTATCGCTTTATTCATGATCGCGTCCAACAAGCAGCTTACTCACTCATCGATAATGAACAAAAAGCCTCAACCCACCTACAAGTGGGGCAATTATTGTTAGAAAGCAGTTCAGAACAAGAATTAGAAGAGCGTTTATTTGAAATTGTCAACCATTTGAATTTAGCCAAAAAATTAATCAAATCTTCTGATAAACGAAAAAAACTAGCTGAATTAAACTTAAGAGCAGGGGAAACAGCAAAAAGTGCAGCAGCTTATGAACCTGCGCTGGCTTATTTGCAATGTGGATTACATTTATTAGAAATTGATAGCTGGCAACTCGACTATGAACTTAGTTTAGGGCTATATGTTCATGCCACTGAAGCTGCATTTTTAAATGGTGATTACGATCAGATGAATCAATGGGCTGAATTAGTATTGCAAAATACCAGCGATATTTTAGATCAAGTCAAAGTTTATGAAATTCAGATACAATCTTTTATGGCATTAAATCAGCCATTGGAAGCGGTGAAGTTTGCTTTATCTGTTTTAAGCAAATTAAAAGTACATTTCCCGAAAAATCCAACATTAGCCCATATTTTACGCGATTTTTACCGTTCTAAATTAACCTTGATGGGTAAACAAGTTGAACAATTGAGTTCCTTACCTCACACTCACGATCCGTATGATTTAGCCATAATGCGGATTATGAATCGAATTTATTCAGCCGCGTATATTGCTGATACCCATCAAATGATTTTAACCTCAATTAAGTTAACCACATTTTCAATTCAACATGGTAACTGTCCGATTTCAGCCTTTGCGTATTCGAGCTATGGATTGATTTTGTGTGGTGTGATTGGTGATATTAGCTTAGGCCACCGTTTTGGTAAATTAGCATTGCAAGTATTAGATGATTTTAATGCTAATGAGTTGAAATGTCGTACTTATTTTATGGTGAATAACTTTGTATGGCATTGGGAAGCCCCTTTACGTGAAACACTTGAGCCACTATTGGAAGCTTATCAATCAGGTGTGGATACGGGAGAATTGGAATTTGCAGGCTATTCAGCATTTATGTACTGTAATTACAGTTTTTTTGCAGGTAATCCATTAGACCTGGTCGAAAAAGAAACCATAAAATATGTCACCGCTATTGACCAAATTCAACAACAAACGCCGTTATATTACAATCAAATCGTATTGCAAACTGTATTAAACCTCCGAGGTGCAAACCCACACCAACCTTGGATGTTAACAGGTGATGCTTATGATGAGACTGTCATGTTACCTTTGCATACTGATGTTAATGATATTACTGCATTAGCATTTTTGTATGTGCACAAAATGATGTTGTGTTATTGGTTTGAACAATATGATTTGGCTTTAGAATATGCAGAAAAAGTAGACCCTATGGGTATTGCATCCATGTTTCATAGTACTGTATTTCACTTTTATGCAGCATTATCTCGTTTGGCATTGATGGCAAGAACTGACAAGTCGACGCGAGCTAAACATTTAAAAGCACTTAAAAATAATTGCAAAAAGTTGAAAAAATGGGCTAAACATGCACCAGATAATAATGCACATCGTTATGCCTTGATTAAAGCAGGGAAAGCTCAATTAGCAGGTAAAACCTTAAAAGCATTACAGTATTACAAACAAGCCATTGATTTAGCACAACAACATGGTTACAGGCAAGAAGAAGCAATTGCTTGTGAACTCTATGCGCGTTATTGGCAATCACAAGGTGATGCAAATGTTACCGCAACTTATATTAAAGAAGCCTTCTATCTTTACCAAAATTGGGGATCAAGCAGTAAGTCAGACTTGTTAAAAATCCGCTACCCCGAACTCAATTTAGGTGTTGTGACTAAAGCAATTAGCACCACACCCAATACCACGATTAGTACAATAAGCACTGGACATGGCAGTATTTCAGATTTAGATTTAATTTCAATTATTAAAGCTTCACGTAGTTTATCTGAAGAGGTTCAGCTCGATAGTTTATTGAAAAAACTGATTAATATTGTGATAGAAAATGCAGGGGCACAACATGGAATACTGTTATTAAAGAAAGGCAATCAATGGATTATTGAAGAACATAGTCATACACAGCAGTTTACTATTTCCACATCAAAACCACTAGAGCAGTCTGATATCCCAATTGTTCCAATATCACTGATTAAATATGTTATTCAGTCACAAAAACCTGTAATTTTGGATGATGCCCAAAAAGATGAATTGTATCGATTAGATAATTATATTCAATCTCAATACGTTAAATCTATTTTATGTAGCCCTGTATTAAACCAAGGCAAACTCATTGCGATTATTTACTTAGAAAATAATTTAAGCACGGGTGTTTTTACCCGTAGTCGGTTGGAATTGGTGCAATTACTATCGAGCCAATTAGCTATTTCGATTGAAAATGCACGTTTATATGCTAATTTGGAAGAGAAAGTTCAACAACGTACAGAAAAACTGGCTCAAGCTAATGATTCAATTCAAGAGTTAAACTTGCGTTTAGAAGAAGAAAATCAAAAACTGGCAGAAGCACGTGAATCAGCTTTAAAAGCCGCTGACTCTAAATCTATATTTTTAGCTAATATGAGTCATGAAATTCGCAGCCCAATGAATGCTATTGTGGGTATGGCTGATATTTTAGAAGACACTCAATTAGATGCAGAGCAAACAGAATATTTAAATACAATTCGCAGTAGTAGCAATACATTATTGACTTTAATTAATGATATTTTAGACTTTTCTAAAATTGAGGCCAAAAAGCTGAATTTAGAACAACGAGAATTTGATTTGCGTGACTGTATTGAAAATGCTTTGAATTTAATTAGTGCAAGGGCTGCCGAAAAACAAGTTAATTTACTTTATTTTTACAATGACAACGTACCTCAATGTGTAAAAGGTGATAGCACCCGACTCCAACAGATTTTAGTAAATTTACTCAGTAATGCGGTGAAATTTACCGAAAATGGTGAAATTCAGGTACAAGTGCAAGCGAAACCTGTTGCTAATGATTTGTATCAAATTCAATTTACGGTACAAGACAGTGGAATTGGAATTCCTAAAGATAGACTTGAATCCTTATTTAAAGCATTTACCCAAGCTGACCCCTCAACTACGCGAAAATATGGTGGTACAGGGTTGGGCTTAACAATTAGCAAGCATTTAAGTGAATTAATGAGCGGCCAAATCTGGGTTGAGAGCGAAATTGACATTGGCTCAAAATTCCATTTCACAATTCAAGTACCTGCTACTGAAAGTAAGCCATTGCAAGTGTTATACGAAACTCATGCTGATTTGCAGGGTAAAAGTCTCTTTTTGCTAAATTTAACACCGAATAATCGTTTATTTATTGAGCAGCAAATCGAACGCTGGGGTATGATTATCGCGCCTGAAATTTCCCAAGATGTAGACTTTGCAATGGTTGAGTTAAATCAAAATCAAATACCTTTAGGTAAGATTCAATCCAAACCATTAATTGCCCTCACTCATCTATGTGGCAAACAGCACCGTAACGCGCCATTCAATGCTTGCCTCAATAAACCGATACGCCCCAAACGTTTATTAGATATTTTATTACAATTATCAGAAGTGCCACAAAATGAACTCGTTAAACCAAAAATAGAGCCAAAAGTAAATATATCCACACCCGAACACTATCAAGATATGCAACAAACCAATGATATTGTATTGCCAAAGAAAAGTGGTGATAAATTAGATATTTTGTTAGTAGATGACAATGCAGTCAATCGAAAAGTAGGGGCTTTACAGTTGAAGAAACTAGGTTATCAAGCTGATATGGCTGTTGATGGTTTAGAGGCGCTAAAAGCATTGCGTAATAAATACTATGATGTGGTATTGATGGATATGCAAATGCCCAATATGGATGGTTTAGAAGCAACACGAGAAATTATCAAGAACTGGCCAGAAGCTCAACGACCTTGGATTATTGCTATGACAGCAAATGCAATGAAAGAAGATAAAGAAAAATGTTTTGCAGCAGGGATGCAAGACTATATTAGCAAACCCGTACGAGGCAATGATTTGGCAACGGCTTTAAATAATGTCCCGAAAAAATAGCCTTCAAATCAAAATAATTTGATTATAGGAAGTTACAGTTTCACATTGATAAAGTCAATCTAGACCCTCTATTTGAGTTAGGAATAAGAATACAATAGGTGCAAACGTTGAAACTTTCCGCATACAAACGACAGCGATTACATTCAATCACTATTATTGCATTCCCACTCCTAAATTGGGTTTTATTAAATAATGAGTCAATTTTGAATAGCTCATTTTAATTACTGGGTCTCTGGAATTAGTAATTCAGTGATAATAAATTCAGGTCTGCAACCCAATTGTCATTTACTGTTTTGACATTGTTGGCTTTGATTGGAATTGGATTTGCGAAAATAGGCCCATCCACAACAACAGTGTGATATTCACCATTTTCTCCTGTCGGGTCTACGCCTTGCAGTGCTTCCAGCTCTTCAATACATTGCGTATCTAAATAGCGGCCAGGATAATTTTGCCCCAATTTATCTGAAGCGGTCATAATCATGGCGACAAATCCAGATGTCACATATTCTGCTAATACGCGTGATTTGGGCGTACCCCACAAAGGCAAGTAGGTTTGCAAGCCCGCTTGTTGGCATAAAGCCTCATTGCCACGTCGATGATTATCTAACGAAATGTCGCCAAAAATGACAATATTAATATCCATGGCTTTCAATTCTTGTAGCACATCTAACATACCTTGGTTGTAATTTGCTTTATCCGCAGTTTTGGTCAACAAAGGAATATTTAAAGACAAGGCCTGTGCTTGCAATACATCTCGTGGAATGGGCAGAGAATAAGAATATTCACCACTCTCATCCAACATAGTTAGTAAAAATTGGGGCTTTGCGCCTGCCCTAATTGCACGGTATAAGGCAAGACAAGCATCTCTACCACCATTCCATGCGCACACAAAAGGTTCACCTGCTGCTGGTATTTGGTATGTCATGAATGCTCCCCTTTTACAGTGACCAATAAACAATAAACGCTAAACAATTGACTACTAGTCAAAATTCGTACCTCATACCCCTGTGAGCGATTAACCATCAATTAATAAACCATGGGCTATAATGAGTTTACACGCTTACTTAAACTGGCGTTGTTGGCTTAGAGTCAGATGCTAAAACCAAAAGCAACCCAATTGGAGGTGTAAGCAATAAAGATGCAAAAAAATATCCCCAAAAACCCATTTTACGATTTTGTCCCAATAAGCCAATCAGAAATGCTGGGAGAATGGACATTAAAATAACATGTGCTAACATGATTCACCTCATTCTGCAAGCATTGCAGATTTTTGTTCATTGAATTTAATTAGCTCTAAAATGAACGGCACATTGGCACCTGGTATGAGTTCAAATTTACCATGATGCACGGTATAAAAGCTATATTGTTTACCTGTAATCTCACCATCTTTAGTAAAAGAATGAGGGCCTGTTACGCCTAGCCAATACGGCTCCATATAACGTAATTGTGTCGCTAGCACAATCGGCACAGTAGAATCAGATTTTTCAATAACATGGGCTAATAACATAATACTATCATAGGCTTGAGCTGCCCAAGCATCAGGTTTCTTGCCATATTGCTTTTTAAAACGAGAGATAAAACCATGAGCTAAATTGAATGATTCATTAAATGGGGCGGGCACTGCAAAACCTTCTGCGGCATCTCCTGCTAACTCAATTAATTTAGGATGGTACATTAAATTAACCCCAACAAAAGGGTGTTTAATTCCCATATTACGGGCTTCTTGTAGGATTCGGCTGCCTGTATCTTCATTGGTTGCAACAAAAACCACATCAAATTCTACGCCTTTCAGATCAGACATAATGTCTTTAAAACTTTTCTTGGTTCGGAAAAATGAGCGACGATAGATAATCTTAGCATCAAGCTGCATATCTGCAATGGTCTCTGCAAAAGATTCAGCAACTTGGCTACTATATTCAGTTCGATCATACAGCACCACAATTCTTTTCTTTTCTAAACTGTAATAAATATAGCCTGCCAATTGCTTAGATTCTTGATAATTATCGGGAATAAGACGAAAAGTATACATAAAATTGTGGCGAGTCAGCTCAATATTAGTCGCACCGGGTGCTAAATATAGTACACCAAAATATTCATAAGTAATTGATGCTGCAATCGAGGTTTCAGAAATACTATGTCCAACCACGGCCACGACATCGGTATTCACCACTAATTCCTCGGCAACGGTTTTGGCTGCAAATTGTGCGTGATTACGCATTTTCTTACTAAAATCAAAAAAGCCTGCTTGTAAATAAACTGCTTCATCTTTTTCAATTAAATTGATTCTACGACCTAAAACTCCGCCTCTAGCATTTAATTCTTGGGCCGCAAATCTTGCCCCTTCAAAAAATAAGCTTTGGGAACGGCTATCCCATACCACACCAATATTAATGGGTGTTCTACGCTTATGGGCTTTATCTGCTTTTTCTTCGCGCTCAAATTTAAATTTATACGCAGGTCTTTCGCAGCCTGTTAGATTAATCAGAACCGCAGCAATGCAAATTACATATAAAAAACGCATCATTTGAGTGGTGCACCTAAAATTAAAGGTAGTCCATTAGTGCCTTGATTACCAAAGATAAGCACTTTTGCATTTTCTGATTCAGATAGCTCTGCCGTCGCTTTAATACCTTGCCAAGTCAACATTTTATCATCCAAAGTTTCTGCAATAATACGTTGGTAGTCTTTAATACCTTCTGCTTCGATTCGTTTACGATCTGCTTCTTGTTTTTCGCGTTCCAGAATATAAATATAGGATTTATATTGTTCTTCATAGACTAATTTATCTTCAATGGATTTGGCCACAGGTTCAGGTAAGTCTAGGCTACGAATAATAATGTCACTGATCCGTACATATTTACGGCCTGTTTCTTCCAATGCTAAAACGATAATATTACTTAAAACACCTTCTTTATTCGTATAAATATCTTCGGGGGTATATTTACCAATATTACGCCTCATCACCGACTCAATCTGCGGAATAATAATTTTATTCACATAGTCTGGGCCAATCTTTTGATGCAGTACCCCAATCAGTTCATATTCTGGGTGGAAACGAATCGCAATTTTTAAATACACGGGTAAACCTTGATTAGTCAGTACTTTAAATTGATGTTTGACTAATTGTACCCGCGCATCATAAATGTGCATGATGTCCCATGGAAAAATGATATGTAGTCCTTCTGGATACACATAATCAGTCACTGTACCAATCGTAAAGCGTTTATATAACACACCCGCTTCACCCCCATTAATAGTGATAAAAATACGTGGCCATAAAAAAACGACCAACAAAGTTGTAATCATTGAAATAACAACAATATAAGGTATATTTTCTTGTATCCAAACACGAGCTCTACGTTTTGTACGCGCTACTGATACCACATTGACCTCCGCTATAACTCATCTAAAATGCTTGCCATTTTTGGTAGCTTATTCTAAATAATTAGAATCATTTTAGATGAATAACTGCTTTTCCTAGAATATTAAACCGCAATTATAGCAAGATTATAATCGATGATTAGGATAGTTTTTGCTAGTTTAAAATTTTTGATTTTGATGCGTAAAACAGCAAGCGGTTTTTCACAGCAATATTGTTTAAGAAATCAAGCAAAAGAAAGTCTGTTTAATCTAAATTTTTTCTCAAAATAAATCTGATTCAATAGCGTTATTGCATCGTTTAAAATCAAATGGCTACTATAGATATTGCAACCTTAAAAAACAAAGAGTTAGCGATTAAAATTAAAATCTCACAATTCAGCACAAGTAGCAGAAATTTTATCATATAAATCAGTATTATGAATGCGAATGTGTTCCATGATAATCCGATAGCTCAGCTTGGTAGTGTTGTATGTCCAAGAAATTCTATTCCAAGAATTAATATGTCAAGCAGAGCTTGAAAGACAGGCATGACCAAATAAAATTTAGTAATGAGCATGTTTTCTAATTTTTGTTCTCCAGTCAAGTGAGCCATTTCTGGTTTTTTTATGAGGAATGTTGAGCTTAAGATGGGGATAATTTTTAGCAAAACCTGAAAAACCTAAAGCCCAATTCAGAGATTTGCTAATACCGTCTAATTCACAGATAATTGCCCACTGCTCATTGCTAATTGAATCGTCATGGATGAAGGCATAAAACAACAGATTATTCACCCTTTGTTTACCCGAGGCCCATCACCAACCCTGCGCTTGTTTATATTTTTTAACTTATCGCTGATATTGATGATGGTTGACCACCGCTTGGGTTACTTAGAAACAGTACGTTCTCAACTTTCACTGATGGTATATCCCATTCAATATATGGTGGATTTACCTGTAAAAGTGGGTAGTTGGATGTCAGAAAGCTTACATTCACGAGTTGAATTACTAGAGCAAAAAAATAGGCTTCAGGCTGAAAACCAAGAATTAAAACTCAAATTATTACGTTATCAAGATTTAAAAAATGAAAACGATCGGCTGCGTACTTTACTAAATTCATCAAAACGGGTTGTGGCAAAAACCTTAGTCGCTGAAATTCTATCGGTAAAAGTTGACCCTTTTCGACGTAAATTAGCGATTGATAAAGGCAATTATCATGGTGTATTTAAAGGGCAGGCGATTGTAGATGCACATGGCGTTATGGGACAGGTGATACATGTGAATTATATGACCAGCACCGTGTTATTAATCACTGACCCGCACCATGCGTTACCAATTGAAATCAGTCGCACAGGTGAGCGTAGTATTGCGGAAGGCTTAGGCGCAGTAAACCGTTTAGCATTGCTCTATTTAGCCAATAATGCCGATATTAAAATTGGGGATGAACTAGTCACTTCAGGCTTGGGTGGACAATTTCCTAAAGGCTATCCTGTCGGTAAAATTGTTGAAATTAATCCAGATATTGGCCAATCTTATGCGCAAGTACAAGCTGTACCTTCCGCATGGTTTGAGCGTAACCGAGAGGTGCTACTCATATGGTCAGAGCCAACAGTATTGAACCCTGAAGAAAGTGAGATAGCTGAATAATCTTAAATAATTGGCTATACTATTTAATAATTATAAATTACCAAAAATGTGTAATAGATTAATTTTATTTAATTATTTTGATATTTAAAAGTTGCTTTTGTCACAAAATAGTCAACGGATTTAAAGTTTTAGCCTGTTCAAGATGTTCAGGCGAATATTGTGCGTAAATCATGGTCATCTTCATGTCGCTGTGCCCTAAGATTTCTTTTAACGCAAGAATATTTCCGCCGTTGGCAATAAAATAAGTTGCAAAAGTATGCCTCAATACGTGGCTGGCTTGATTATCTCTTACCTTAAAACTGCACTTTTTTAGAGTTCTTCTAAATATGTGGTAGCTTTTTCTAAACAATTGCTCATTAGAGTTATTTTTTAGTTCTTCGCACAATTCACTGCTTAATGGTACAGTGCGATTTCTACCACCTTTAGTATTGATGAAAGTGATGCGGTCATTGCCAACTTGAGATTTAGTCAGATTTTCTACCTCTGACCATCTTGCTCCAGTGGCTAAACAAATCTTAGTAATTTTAACTGCGCTTTTATTTCTGGACTGTTCTAACTTTTCCAGCAATTCCTTAATTTCTTCGGTTGATAGATGTCGTCTTTCTAATTCCTTCGTTTTTAAAGGTTTAATTGCCTTTACAGGGTTATCCTGCGCCCATTTTTTGAGATTAATTAATTGATTAAACATGATTTCCAAGTAATTTATATACTTGTTTATACTGGTTTTTTTCATGTTATTTTCTAAATAAA
>JADGDW010000228.1 GCA_016744725.1 Candidatus Albibeggiatoa sp. nov. BB20
CAAATTTAACTGCGACATCTCGCCAAACAGTAACAACTGTTTTAAACGAATTAAGAAACTCTGAAATAATCACATTCAATAGAAAAAGATTACTTGTTTTCTGTTGAAAATATAGAGTCAGATAGCCTTGAATGTCCCTTATGTGGCGTAATCCATAATAATTCTTTAGTGAGCAGAGCCTCAATACTTGTAGATAAGCAACAAGCAGAAAACCAACTTAATCTGATAAATGAAGAAATTGATATATTTAGAAATGAATTAGCTGACTTAAGACTAAAGTTAGAAGAAGTTAAAATTAGAATTATTCAAATTAACAAAAAATACAATACTCAGGGGCAAGAAAAATTTTCTAAAATTATTAATAAACTTGCATCCCAATCAATACAAAAAGACATTAGACAAGCACGAAACCAAAAAAAAGCTTCATATGATGAAATAACAAATAAGCAAAAAAGCCTAAAAAAAGAGCAAAAAAAGCTTGCAAGTAAAGAGGATATTCAAGAGCTTGACAGTTATTTTACATATTTAATTCAAGAATTTTTTGCTAAGCTTGATGCTCTGAATATAAATTTTGCCAAAGTTTATCATCCAACAGACTATAAAAAGTTTACAGATGGAGGTGCCATAGAAAATGAAAGAGCTATACTGGCTTACCAATTAGCTATCTTTAATTTAGTGTATCATGCTCAAAATGAAAT
Source organism: Candidatus Albibeggiatoa sp. nov. BB20 (assembly GCA_016744725.1). Classification (GTDB taxonomy): domain Bacteria; phylum Pseudomonadota; class Gammaproteobacteria; order Beggiatoales; family Beggiatoaceae; genus Albibeggiatoa. The sequence continues at coordinate 699 of JADGDW010000228.1, forward strand.
TCCAGCTCCTTTAGTTATTGATACTCCTAACCAACAGGAACAATCGGCTAAAAATTATGAACGAATAATAAATACTATCATGAATGCAACACCAGAACAGGCTCAAGTAATACTTTGTGGAATGGAAACACTTAATTTAAATAAATTTAAAGAAAAAGCACATGTTATTTATTTGGATGATGAAAAATTACTAAAGAAAAGTAAGTATAAAGAGTTAAGTGAAGAGCTATCACATATTTTGGAAGTAGCAAAATCTGATGAACAAGAGAAATAATAATTTTAGGATTAGTTGCTTGATAGGATTGTTTTTGGGTGGAAATGATTTGATTGAAATGCTTGCTTAATTTATGCTCTATCTAATTGATAAATAGGATAAATACTATGCAACAAGCAGCCGTTTTACAAATGAACGTACAAGACCAATTCACCCTACCACTAGCATTACAACAAGCCATGAATATCAAAGCAGGTGATACACTACTGGCCTATTTAGAAAATAATCACCTGATTATCGAGACCAATCAAAAAATCAAACAACAACTCAAAAATCGTTTTCAACACATCAACACACAAAGCTTAGCGGATGAACTGATTGACTCTCGCCGTAAAGAAGCATTGAAGAAACAAGCATAATGTCTGTAGTACTTGATGCATCAGCATTGCTGGCTTACCTACAAGATGAAAAAGGCAGTGAATGCATTGATGAAGTATTGGCAGAATCGATAATGAGTAGCGTAAGTTGGTCTGAAGTGTTACAAAAAGCAATCTCTAAACAAGTCAATATCGAAGGAATGCGAGAAGAGCTGGAAATGCTTGGCTTATCTATTACGCCGTTTACCACACCAATTGAGATAATTTGTATACGCTAATTCACTAAATTTTTACTAGGCTCAACAATATCACCTGTTCCGACCATACCACGAACTTAATCCATGAGTCTTTATTTACTATAATATTAAGGGGTTAAAATGGATAATACTTTATTTAATAAATTGCTTGAAAGCGTACAGGAAGCAGGTCAAATCGTGCGTGGGGAAAAGCAAGCTGCTCGTACTTTTGAATATACTGCATTAGATGTTAAAAAAATTCGTGAAAAACAGGCCTGTCACAACAACGTTTTGCGAGTTTAATGGGTATTTCTTTACGAACTTATCAGAATTGGGAACAAGGTCATCGTCGCCCTAAAGGGCCTGCGGCTGCGTTACTCACTATCTTTCAGCGTGACCCTCAACATGCACTTAAAGCGTTACATCACTAATGTGGGAAATACTCTTAAAAAATCATATTTACATAAAACCAGTTTACGTAGAGTTTACAAGCAGAATGTCATACAGCATTTTGAAACATAGTGATTTTGCAATTCTGTATTGAAAATCTGTAGAATTGGATGAATCAAAAAAGATGGATGACGCTATCGCTTATCCATCCTACGGCATTATTTTCATGTAGTTTTCAGGGTGATATTAAGAGTAAAATATTAGTTATAATGAATTTTAAAACAAGAGATATAAATATAACGTAGGGTAGAAAAGTGCAACGCCTTCCACCAAGATGACGCAGAGTGTCTGAACTGCACTCCCACGGAAACCATGGGAATGAGATAAATGATAACTTCGTTAATTTGGTTTGTTTGTCGGTAATGTCAGTAAACAATGCTCACCTGAAACACCCGATTCAGTTTTTCCAGGGCGAACTTTATCATCAATAAAACAAGCAATATCAATGGATTCTTGATCGGTTAATAAACCACCACTGGTATACGGCATATTCCAACGTAAAAATTTAGCAAGCTTATCAGGCTTAGCCATGCCAGCCGACACATTATAAGAATCATCACCCCATAATGCAGGGCGGAAATAAGTATCATTGCCATAACGCCCTTCACCTTCTAAGTCATGACAAAAAGCACATTTCTGGTCAAAAATCGTTTCACCTTGGTCTAAGTTGCCTTTTAAGACTGTTTGGGTTAATTCAGGAAATCCACGCGGTGGGTTACAAATACTATGTGGCGTGCTAACCAATGTAGAACACTGATATTTCTGCTTATATGCTTCTGTTAGCCAATTCATATAAGCAATAATAGCACTCATATTGGCATTGCCATCACAGTCTTCACCACTACATAAGGCTGTGCCATTCATACTGCGCTCAAAACATTGATTAATCCGATCTTGCATATCCGTCACAGTTGGATATTCTCTACCTTCACCTTGTAAACCTACCCACCATGCTGCTTGCGGATCACCACCTGCATGTAAGTGACAACTTGCACAATGTAAACGATTTCCCACATTGTCAGGTAGCATTTCATAAGTATTGGTCACAAGGTCAAAGCCTTGTTGTTGCCCCGGTGTTGCCTTTGTTTTATCAAATAAAATCAAATCATTACTACAGGAAAGTGAGTTTGAATAGCTATATTTATCACAAATTGCTTCTGATGGTTGTGGATGGGCATTATTTAAAGTAAAGCTGAAATCAGCAGAAATAAACTCATCAGGTCGCATCGTGCGAGACATCACATGACAACCCATGCAACTTGATGATTCTTGAGCGAATGTTTCCATAGTTGTATTAGTAGAAAATGGCGGCCGTACATCGAATGCGGTGTTTGGTGTGGTGTCATGTGGAGATTTGGGTAAAGGCCATTGCGCACTCATCATTTGATAATGAGCTAATACTTTATAACCTTCACGGGTTGCAAGATGTTGCTGTTTACGCGCATTTAATTGTTGCAAACTGGCTTCAATCGGCAATACTTGAGTCACCTGGTTCGGGATGAAATCTGGGGTTTGGGCATTATCAGTACAGTAGTCGCCTTGGCAGTCAGGATTATTAAAGCTGGCGGCTAAATTATCTACTGCTTGAACATTGGCGACTTGCTCAAAAGTAGACCAAATCCATTGCGGTGCACTGGGGGTTTTGTGCATGACGTGAAAACCAACTAAGGCCACATCAGCGATATGGCAATTTTGTAATTCGGTTTCGACTTTATCACAAATGCAGGCTTTATTTCGCATAAACTTAAGGCGTTCAGCGGCAGTGGTTGAATCGGTTAATTCACGCCAAGCAGCTTTAATAATGATTGAGCCATTGGGATAGCTAATTTGATTTTTTTGAATTTGTTGCTCGGCATTGTACAGTTTACTTTCAACAATGTAATCAAACGCGGTACGATTTAAGCGAATTTCATAACGCACAATTTTACTGTGTTGATCTTTCAATGAACCGGGCAGCGTCGCGTCGGTTTTAACAGCCTGACTCACTGCATCTAATACATCGTCGACTTTTTCATCACGATGTAAATATTTAACATTTTGCCCTGTTGTCACTTCACAAGCGGTTGGAAGTACTGAAGATGTTCCCCACGGTGCTGGCTCTGATCCATCTTCTGGATACACTTCATATTGTTCTTTCCAGGTTTCCCAAGTTCGGTGTAATCCATCTTGTCTGATAGGTGTCATCAATGCAATAAAGGTTTTCCAAGCATGACGGTTAACAGCACGTTGACGAAAATCAGTCCAATCTACGGCTGTTGATGAGGTGTCTAACATAACATCTTGAGGAATTTCAGTGGGGATGGTATCCGCTTGCAACTGGCTATAGCTTAGCAGTAGCAAACAAACAGTTAAAAATCGAAGCATTATTTTTTTCCTTTAAGGTTGGCTTTTATTTAGTGAGTGTGAACATTTAACACTAGCGGTCAATGTGCACAGCCGAATCAATAATAATACAAAAAAATAATTAAAACCAATTTGTAATAAGTAAGATTGAAATTTTCTTGTTTTCTCATTTCGTAGATTTATGGGAATCCTTTCATGTCATGCCAAATTTATTGTAAATTGCTTAGTGGAGCGGTTTGCATCATTCTTATTCCTCTATAATCCTTTTTAAAAGTTTGGTAGAAATGGGGGATAATTGCAAAGTGACTGCATATATACTATCATTAACTGATGATAACTCTTGTCATTGATACCAGCGTCTTAATTAGTGCACTCATTGGAAAACATGGTGCAAGTAGAAAAATATTAAAACAAGCACTACAAAAGAAATTCAAGCCATTGATAAGTAATACGCTATTTTCAGAATATCAAGACGTGAGCCAAAGAGACACTATTCTTGCCCGCTCACCTTTGACAACTGAAGAAATTCAAGCGCTGTTAAACGCCTTATATAATGTTTGTGATTGGATTCCTATTTACTATTTATGGCGACCCAATTTAATTGATGACGATGATAATTTTTTGATTGAACTTGCATTAGCAGGCAATGCAGATTACATCATCACCCATAATTTAAAAGACTTACAAAATGCTGAGCTTCATTTCCCGAATATCCATATTGTTACGCCCGAAGATTTTTTAAAAGGACAATAAAATGGCAACCTTAACCATCCGCATACCTGATGATAAACATCACCGTTTGAAAGCATTAGCACAACATCGGCATATTAGCTTGAATAAATTGGTGGAAGAACTGTCGACACAAGCACTAGCAGAGTTTGATAGTGAAGTACGATTCCGAGCTTTGGCAGCAAGAGGCAATCCAGAACAAGGTTTGAGACTACTAGATAAACTGGATGCAACATTATCTTAAATGATGTCTCATTTCCGCAAAATATAACGAGTGAAGTGACCCATTCATGATTTACTAATGATAAATAATTAAGTATGATTGGAGGTATTACAGGACGTAAA
>JADGDW010000229.1 GCA_016744725.1 Candidatus Albibeggiatoa sp. nov. BB20
GAGCCAGTAATTGATTGTAACAATGACGACGTGAACCGCAAGCTTTATCTAAATAGACAGCTTGTTCCTTTGTCGGTCTCAGTTCAACTTTATGCGCTAACAACATCATTCAAAGCTTCCATTAGCTCAGGGAAATAATGGGTTATCGCGTCTTTCCATGGGCTGTCGTAATCATCATAATTCATCGTTTAGCAATAGCTTAGGTCGTCTAAGCCTAATATGCACCCACAAAACGTTGTTTAACAACTGCTTGTCCTTGCTCTGATAACGCCCAGTCTAAAAAGGCTTTTACCTTAGTATTAGGTTTCCCTTTAGTCACAATATAAAGTGGGCGGGTGATTGGGTATTGACTATTGTTAACAGTGGCATTTTGCCCCTCAATACTTAAGGCTTTAATCCCTTTTTTGCCCTTAATAAATGCAAAACTGAGTTGGCCAATTGCCCCCGCTTGTTTTGCTACTAATGATGCAATTTTTGCGTCAGGTGTAATGGTTTTGACCTTATCGTATTTTTCACCATCTAATATAGTAGAGGCAAAGACATGTCTTGTGGCGGATGCAGCTTTAACCACATAGACTTTAATCTGCATATCAATCCCACCTAATTCAGACCAGTTGGTTATTTTGCCGCTAAATACATCTTTAAGTTGTTGTTTGCTTAAGCTTGAAATAGGATTGTTTTCATTGACCAATACTGCAATTGCATCTCGACCAACCAAGGTGGAAATCAGTCCCGCTTCTAAGTAGCGTTGCTTAATATCACGTGCTACTCCACCCATATCACAGCGTTGACGCAAGGTGCATTGTTCTCCCCCCGCACTTTCTGAAACCGTATTAATTTTAAATTCTACTGCATTGTAATGCTTGGCTGCATCGGTGATAAATTTGCCGACTGTAGATGAACCTTCATAGTTTAAGCTATCAGCAAATAGTGTTGAGTAGCTCATCAGAGCAATTAAAAATAGTGTGATACGCATAATAATGCCTCCTTTGGATCATGACTGATGGGAATGAGTCATGTTTATCTAATAAAATTAGGATATTATGTTTTTATTTTAATCCTAAAATACACTGCCATTCTGGTTCTGAAACGGGCATGATGGAGAGACGACTGCCTTTTCTCACTAGGGCTAAATCGGCTAATTCAGCTTGTTGTTTCAGAGTGTGTAAACTAATTTCTTGTTCAAATTTTTCGACAAATGCGACATCCACCCGATACCAGCGCGGGCTATCAGGTTTGCTTTTAGGGTCGTAGTATTTCTCGTCTGGGTCAAACGCGGTGTTATCGACATAGCCCGCTTTTACAATTTTCATCATGCCTACAATCGCAGGTATTTTACAATTTGAGTGATAGAAAAAAACTAAATCACCGATTTGCATTTGGTCACGCATCATATTTCGCGCTTGATAGTTGCGTACCCCATCCCAAGGTTCGATTTGCACTTTAGCTAAGTCATCAATACTAAACGCATTCGGTTCTGATTTCATTAGCCAATATGCCATTACAATGTCCCGAGTTGATGGCTTGCCACTTCTTCAAAAATAGAATGATATTCTTGCACTTGTTCACCTGATAGTAGGAATATACCATCGCCACCGTGTTCAAATTCTAACCATGTAAACGGCACTTCTGGATATTGTTCAATTACTGCGGGTTCGCTTGCGCCAACTTCTACGATTAATATGCCTTCTGGAGTAAGGTGGTTTATTGCATCACGCAGAATTTGTTTGACAAAAAATAGGCCGTCCTTGCCTGCTTCTAATGCTCCGAGTGGTTCGTGATGGTATTCAGGTGGCATGGTTTCGATTTCATGCGCGTCCACATAGGGTGGATTGGCAACGATGAGGTCATAGTGCAGGCCTGATAAGTTGCTGAATAAGTCAGATGATACCGCGTGCACCCAATTTTCTAATTGATGTTGTGTGATATTTTTCTTAGCCACGGTGAGGGCATCGTTGGAAATATCGACCGCGTCGACTTCAGCTCCAAAGTGGTGTGCAATCGCAATCGCAATACACGCACTACCTGTACCTAAGTCTAGTACACGGTTGACGTTATTCATGTCAATCCACGGTGCAAAGTCGTTGGCAATCAGTTCTGCAATTGGTGAACGTGGGATCAGTACTCGTTTGTCCACGTAGAATGACAGGTCTGAAAACCACGCTTGTTCGGTTAAATATGGCAATGGGATGCGTTGCTGGATCCGTTTTTGGATTCGTTCGAGCAGTAGCCGTCGTTCTTGGCAGCTTAGTTTTGCTTGCCAGAGGTTGTCAGGTAAATGACGCGGTAAGTGCAGACTTTGGGAGACTAAAGCCACTGCTTCGTCTAGCGCATTGTCTGTACCGTGTCCGAAATAAATATTGGCTTGGTTGAATTGTGTGGTTGCCCAGCGTACGAAATCAACCAGTGTATCAAGTTCTTCGATGATGTTGCTCATAAAGTCATTTTATAAAGGCAGTTTAGATTAAGTTTAACATTATCCTTTATGAAACGCAGCATAGGTTAAGGTGTTTTTTGATTGGTACTCAGATGGTTTAGATATTTTTTATTAGGGTTTGAGTTGGAGTTTATAAAATTAGGGCATTTTCAGCATTGAATCATATTGGTTTAAAGTTTTGCTACACGGTTTAAACCTGTTTAAAATCTCATTCAGTTAGTTCCATAAAAATATCTGAATCAGGATTTGCAAGATTTTAGGATTAACCCGATTAGATTGTAGATGAACTTGAAAATTGAGGCAATTACTTGAGATTGAATTTAATCCTGAAAATTCTTTAATCTTGTGAATCCTGATTCAGACAATAATCCTGTCCATCCAATCATCCGTTAAATAAGGATTTTTCCATGTTTGATAATTTATTAGAAAGTATAGTCGCACTTTTCGTACAATTTATCACAATCATTAGTCCAAAACCGCGTGTGATTAAACAACTAGAACAAGAAATAGGTACAAAACTAAATAAGTACAAACTAGTAAATTGGGGTTCAATTGCCTATCGCATTAATTTACAACAACAGGTTATAGCATTAAGTTTATACGAATGTGAAATAAAGCAAAATCCAGAATGTTTATGTACTCTCAGTTATTTACAAGAATTATGCTTACCCAGACTCCTTTGCGCAACTGCTAAACTTGAGTTATTTAAATTTGATGAAAACAAACTGAAAGAGCTGCCAGCATCATTTGGGCAACTGCAAAAACAGTATTGGCTTAATTTTCCACAGCACTATCTTGAAAAATGCAGAAGTGATACGCTAATCAATCAAATATGATGAGTTGATGAACTGCATCCATCAGAATAATTTGATAGATGTGGTTCTTGCTCATCTGTTAAACAGCCTCAATATCTGTTATAACTTCTTTATATTCTGTAGCTTGACATACATCATTGCTGTCATCAGTGCATCATTGAATGCATCGTGTTGCCCTAAAGAGGGTAAATCGAGTTCTTCCATAATGACATCAAACCGTAAATCGATATGAGTTTGATGAAGTGCATTGACCTTTTTTTCATAATAAATACCCGATACATCAGTCTGTTCATTCGGTAATACGATTCCTAACAAAGGTCGTAGATATTTATTAATCATTGCCACATCAAATTCTAAATAGTAACCAACTAGTGGGCGTGAGCCAATAAAACGTAAAAACTGTAATACTGCATGTTTAGGGTCTAGCCCATCCTTAAGGTCACAGTGACGCAAATGATGGACTTTGATACTGGCTTCGTTAATATCTTTGCTTGGTTTTACAAAGAGTTCTAATTTTCGGCTGGTCAAAATATGATTATTTCTGATAATGACCGCACCAATAGACAGGATTTCAGCTCTTCGAGGGTTAATGCCTGTGGTTTCACAGTCAAAACAGACATACTCGTCACCTGGTGGTTCATCAAATAAAAATGAATAGTTTTCATCTTGTAAACGTTTACGATTCATTTGATATTTAAACTGACTAAACATAGGGTATTCCTTTGAATTATTAGTTTCACCCGTATGTGGTTCTCCTCCACAATGCCAATGTATTTTTTTATTAGAATAAATACATTGGCCGCTATATTAACAAATTTAATAAACACTGCCAGTATTAAGCTTGAATATTACTTCTTTAAAGGGATTACAAAATTTTTATCAGAATATCAAAATAATTGAAAACCAAGTCATTATCTATACTAAAAGTCTATCAATAGTTTAACTTTTTATATCAATATCACAGAGACACTGTCCCTTGCTACGCTTGTCTATTAGCGGTTGTCAGATTTAAGCCTATCATCTATGATTAATCTCACGTTTAATCTATTCTTAAAGGAAACCATGATGAAACACACCTTATCGCTATTATTGGCGACGGTGTTGTGCTTGGTAGGCTATACAACATCAGTCGCGGCTCAGGATGGCGCATATTTAACGCCTGAGTCTATTCAAAAGATACGAGATGATCGTAAGCGTGGTGATGACCCCACCAAACTTTGCGAAGATTCTTGTAAAGATTTTGAAAAAACCTGTAAAGAAGTCAGCAAAGATGCAGAGAAGCAATGTAAAGATTACAAAGACGAAGAAAAATCTTGTAAATCATCTTGTGACGGTGATAAAGCATGTGAGAAAACATGTAAAAGCTATTACAATCAGTGGGAAAAACTGTGTAAAGAAGATGTAAAAGATTGGGAAAAAGAATGTAAGTCTGCGGCTAAAGACTGTAAATCTTCTTGTAAAGATTCATTTATTATTCTTTTATTAGATGCTGATAATTCAATTCCAGTGATTGATTTAACACCAGCTGAGGTTTCAACTCTTTCTATCGAAATTGTTATTAATTTCACCTATAACCATATCATTGATTTACCTGTGGAAGCAGTTGCAGGTTTCCAACCAAAACAAATTAGAGCCTTATCTCCGGAAGCTTTAGAAGCCTTATCTCCAGAACAAGCATTAGCTTTATCTATCGAAGCGCGTCAATCATTCTCTATTGAACAAATTGCATCTCTTCCAGAAGAAACAGTTGAAGTCTTAGCATTTGAATCATGTGAAGGTGATGAGTGTGATAATGAAGAATTTCCACCAATCGCATGTACTTTTGAATATGCGCCTGTTTGTGGCGAAGTTGATGAAGACGAAGAGGTTACTTTTGGTAATTTATGTCAGTTAGAAGCGGAACAAGCTGAATTTTTACATGAAGGCGCATGTGATGAAGAACCATCTCCTGTTGCATGTACAGCTGAATACGCGCCTGTTTGTGGCGAAGTTGAAGATGATGAAGTTGCTACTTTTGGTAACTTATGCCAATTAGAAGCGGAACAAGCTGAGTTTATACACGAAGGTGAATGCGACTTTGAGTTAATTGATGAG
>JADGDW010000043.1:0-15005 GCA_016744725.1 Candidatus Albibeggiatoa sp. nov. BB20
ACAGGTTCATGATTTTGAAAGTGACTTATATTTAAAACAAAAAAGGGCTTCCAACCCTGTGAACATCGCATTCAATGTGAAATCTACTATAGAATTTGTTTGAAATCTATTGTTATGATGTTTTTATCATTAAGACGCAGAGCGTTTAGGCTACATTCCAACGGAGACCATTGGAATAAGAAAGAAAACGAGAAAAATCGACTACAAATAAAAGTTAACTCTTTAAAACTTGCAAAAACAAAAAACCAGATCAAAATCAATTCATAATTCTACAAAAATCCATTCTCAAGCTCTGGCATCCAGTCATGAATATTGCTCTTAATGGCGTCGATTTTCGGGATATTACTAGATTTAAAATGCACCTCAACCAACGCCAACATCTCGCCATGGACATCCACAACCAACTGACAAACCAATGATTTAACCTGATACGACATTAATTTTTGCCGCATTGGATTTTCCTCATAACGAATTTCTGAGGCTTTCACATCAACCAACGACACAAACTGTGAATTATTAGGCGTCAAATCTTCAAACCGATATGGTAAACGTTCAATTTCAATGGTCTGTAAAATATCGGACATAAACGGAATCTGCTGACCCTCAGCAAAAACCGTATTCTCTGCAATCACGCTGGCTTTCTGTAAACTCAAACCACGAGAATGATCGCCGTTATGAAATCGATACACCACCACGCGTAACACATTCTGATCAACTTGCTGAATCGTATGTTTCAAACTACTGGCAAACTCGCTGGCCACCCGTGCAGTACGTAATTGATGCTGACGGCTTCCATCATCGGGCTTATTATTAAACAAAGTGCGTTTGATTTCCTCTGACAGCGCATAATCTCGAATAATAAAGGATTGATTAATATAAATAAGATTTAAAATCACCCAACGTCTGAAACTGCGCGAGCCAAAAAAATCACGAATCCGCTGATGATAAGTTGCAACCGCAACAATCAACGCAATCAGCCCAATTAAACCAATGTTTTGTAATTCCATTTACTTTGCTTTCACTTCTGCTACGATGGTTGTTTTATAGCCGCCGCTGTCAAATGTGTGCGTGGCCTTTGTAATAATCCAAGGTGATAACCCACAAATTTCAGGTCGAAAATCCTTTAAAACTAAATCCATTTCTGCCCTAACCTGAGGATTACCAGGTATATTCAAACTGCCAATATTGCCTGTGCCGCGTGATAATTGCTTAAATTTATCATTGGCTCTCATTTTGGCTTTGTCTTGGGCTTCCAAAATATCGCGCTCTTCATAAAATGGCTCAATACCAACAGTTTCATAAGTGCGCTTTTTACTGTCCCTGTCTTCCCAATAGGTTTTAACCCCTTTATATTTAGTGCGATTATCAACTTTTGCCCCTGTCAAGCTTGTTGCAATAATGCCCGAACCTGTATTTAAATAATGATCTCGGGAAATCGTTACTTCGCCATTGGTTTTTTCCCGTGGCTTAAACATCAATTTTTTATCCTGCAATTTGGCATAACAATCATGCTTTTCCGCCAATCTGGATGCAAAATGAATATCGCTTTCCTCAGTCTGATCAAAATGCGGATAATAAATACCTGCAACATCAGGATCAACTTCGGCTGTAAAGCCGTTATTAGTCGCGATTTTACCAATGATTTCACCAATAGTTTTTTCATGCCATTCGCCCGTTTTAGGTTTTTTGATTTCATTATTATGCGTCATCAATGCACGAGCTGAAATGCTCATAGTACTGGCTGGAGAGTCATCATGAGTAATTTTATCGATTTCAAAAATCCCCATTTTTACTATACCCGTTTCTTTATAACCCAGTTGTACCGTAATTTCTAAACCTTCAGGCGGCCATTCCAATTTATAATCTCTATCGTCAAGTTTAATCATGGCAGAATCACTTTTGATGCCTGCGTTATCGACAACAGAAACGCTGAGAAGTCTGTCATTGGCTGCTGCGCTGAGGCCGCTGATAATTGCTATAGGTGTCATAATATTTTGATAAAAAAGGCGGTGAAAATAATCAGTAAAAACCAAGCTGAAACCCAATACCAAACGGTTAATTCAAATATTCGCCATTCTTGAGTTTTAAACAATTGATCTTTGATTTTTTGCAATTTGCTTGTCATTCATTTTCAATCTACTTACATGTCAAAAATTTTAATTTTGCGTTGATTTTCTTGTACGGTTAATTCAGTGGGCAAATCGGGTAAATACACTTGTTGACCCGCTTCATAAAATAAACCCTTATCGGCTAAATTCTGATTTTCAGCTTGTTGCAGCACGAAACTCAATGCTTTGTTATGTGGCAATTCATAATGACTATGACAAATGTCGTCTAACATATCGCCTTGCTGACAGGTATACCATTGCGCCATTATGATGTTGCTCCATCGGGATAATATTTTTTGAGCTGCACAGTAAAACTGATTTTCTGCGGGCGACCATCATCCATTAAGCTCTCTTTACCATCTTTGACCGAAGTGCATACATATTTGCCGTATATCATCCCCATGCCATCAATTAAATAATGTGGCTTACCCTGATTAGCAATCAATCTGACAATTTCCATTAAATTAGCTCTGCCAGAGATTGCGGGATAATAGTCACCTGTCAGCGTAATGCTGTCATCACCTTTCCCCACAAACTGCAATGCCACAGGCCGCCCAATCCGTCCTTGAGAAGGATGTCTATAACTGGTTGAGTGATCAAGTTTTGCCAATGCTGTGGTGCTAGTTCCAAATGGATAGCCACCCCAGATGACTTGTACGTATTTCTTTGCCATTAAAAAATTCTAAAGTATTTATAAATCAAGTTTGTAGGACAAAACGTCATACATATCAAGGTAAAGCAAAGGCTACAATTTAAACCGTTAGAAAACGAGTAATAAAACCATGCGTGGAATGGATAGGGTCACAGGGAAGTGGATTGATGGTGACGCACATTTACAACAATCATTAGAAGATACGGTTGCCACTCGACGAGGCGAACGGGTTTTAGTGCGTGATTATGGAATGGATCAGCAGTTAGTCGATGCGCCAATGTCCTCCTCTCATTTTATGTTATGGGCTTATGCCAGTGTTGATGCGTTAGATAGCGCGAATGAACCTCGGGTCGAGATCGAACAGATTCAAGTGACACGAGTGAGTAAACAAGGTGAGCTGGATTTCACCATGCAATTGGGATTGAATCCAACCCCGAATTTAACCGATGCCATGCGCTCAGAATTTGACAGAGCAAACATGATTTACGATTTGCCTGAACCTGTGGTGACACCGATTACAATCAATAATTTAACTATTACTACACCGATAATCTCATGACTGCTTTTGCCAATATTGAACTTGAAAAACTGCCATTTCCTGATGTGGTCGAAACACTGGATATTGAACAGTTGGTCGCGCAAGCGATTGCAGAATTCCGCAATTTAGCCCCTGATTATCAGGCGATTGTTGAATCTGATCCCGCGTATAAATTGTTAGAACAATATCAATATCGTGAACTATTACTGCGACAACGGATTAATGACGCTTCAAAAGCCGTGATGCTCGCGTATGCCAAAGACAATGATTTAGATAATTTGGCCGCCAATATTGGCGTGATTCGTTTAGAAAATGAAACCGATGAGCGACTGAGAACCCGAACCGTTGCTGCATTGGAAGCGATTAGCACTTGTGGTGCAACAGGTAGTTATGTGTATTGGAGTTTGACAGCTTCAAATGATGTGAAAGATGTGGATGTGTTTAGCCCTGAGCCTTCGGTGGTCGAAGTCACAATTTTAAGTGCGGAACATGACGGCACACCTTCTACTGAATTATTACAAATCGTAAATGCGCAATTGGGTGCAGAAGATAAACGCCCGTTAACCGACCAAGTACTGATTAAATCCCCTGACATTATTGAATATGAAATTGATGCAACCTTGTACTTTTACAATGGCCCTGACCCCGCAGTAGTCAAAGCGGAATCACTTAAGAGCATAACCGAATATGTCCAAAAAAATCATTTGCTCGGACATGACATTGCCTTGAGTGGGATTTATGCAGCATTACATGGCGCTGGTATTCAACGGATTGAATTGCATCAACCGATAGAAACGATTGTGGTTGATGGGCAGCAAGCCGCGTTTTGTCGTGGGATTCGTGTGGTTAGTGGCAGCGTTGATGAATGATTATCAAAAACTCTAGCACCCTATAGCCAATTCTATCTTGAGTGTGAGGACTGGCAGTCCTGTCTCACTTTAAAGTAAAACGACTCTCGTTCCTGCGCACTGCGTAGGAATGCAGTCCAGACGCGCCGCGTCAAGAACAACTTAAGAGCCTAAAACAATGATTAACTTACCTAAAAAAACCAAATTAGAACTCTTCGCCTTCGCCATTTCAACCGTTGGCAAATTATATGAATGGGGCAAAGAAGCCTACGACGACAAAGAGCTCAGCATCTCAGAATTTCAAGCTTTATTCGACCAAGTGGTTGAACCCAGCATTGCAGATTTTACCGATGGCCAAGTCAAAATCAATTACAACATTGAACAAAGCATTGGCTTAGAACCACAGCCGATTAACTGGAGAAACTACATTTTCACTGTGATGACAATGGTCATGAGCGCGAATCAATGGCACACCGAGTCAATGGCAGACGGCGAAATCAGCGCACAAGAATTCGAACAATTTATCAACGATGTCATCTTTGCCAGCCTTAATCAGACCGATGGCAAATACATTATGTCATTTCAAATGAGCGTCGCTGCCTAATGCAATCCATACTTCCCAGCCATTCCACCCCGCTTGAACTTGATATTGAGCAAATCGCGGCTGAACATTTGGACAGCTTGCCCGCGCACGTCATTAGAAATTTATGGAATCCATGGCAATGTCCTGCTGAATTTTTACCATGGTTAGCATGGGCAATGTCGGTTGATGTGTGGGATGAGAATTGGCTGGAACAAGTCAAACGCCGCGTGATTGCCGAATCCTATGAAATCCATCGTAAAAAAGGCACGCGATGGGCGGTACAACGGATTTTAGACCTCACAGGCGTACCCGATTTTGAAATTGTCGAATGGTGGCAAACCTCGCCTAAAGGCACACCGCGTACTTTTTTCCTTGTAGTGCATTCCGATGGACGCGCCCCATATCCGCTATCTTATGAACAATATCAGCGGATTAGCAAAAATGTTGATTTATACAAACCTGCCAGCGCACATTACGATTTAGTGATTAAAACCATTTTTAAAAATGTGATTGCACCGTATTTGGAAGATGGCAAAATTAAAGGGTCTGCATTATGTGTCGCGGCAGCAATTGAACCAACCAGCATCGCCAGCGTGACCAGTCAACCCAAATATCAAACCCAAGCTGCACCGCATAATCTCACCGTTGCCGCCAGCATCGAATCGGCCAACACCGCCAGCGTGAGCACCAAACCACTATACGAAATTGAACCTTTAGAACGACAATTACAGATTGCTGCCAGCGTTGAATCAGCCAATATCGCCAACATTACCACGCAAACCGAATATAAAAATCAAAGCATAAACAAATCTTTAACTATCGGACTCAGTGCACAAACCCGAAATACATTTAAACGCACCACCAAGCCGATCTACCAAAATACAATTAATAAATCTTATCAGGTGGGGGTTGCAATTCAGCCCCGACATATTTTTAACCGAACGGTTGAAACGCATTATTCTGCCCAATCACCTCATAGTGGTTTAGGCGTAAGCAGTGCGTTATCAACGACTGTTTTTACTCACATTACGATGGTGGCCGAATGATTGACGTGATACCTACAATTACTGATGCGGGATTGCAAGCGGCATTTAACGCGGACAATGATGGCATTGATTTAAAAATTACAGCGGTGGGCTTAAGCAGCCAAAGCTTTGCACCGACTCAGGGCATGACCAGTTTACAGGGCGAAATTGAACGCTTTCCTGTCAAAAATGGTTTACGCGCAACCGATACCCAAGTCAATTTAACCGTGATTGTTGATGGCAATAACGAATATTGGATTAAGGCGATAGGGTTTTATTTAGAAGATGGAACGTTGTTCGCGGTTTGGAGCAACCCCAGTCCTTATGCCAACATCACTTATGGGCCGGGCAATGTTGCTGATAATACATTAGTGATTGATGCGTTTAACCATGAAGTGCAAGCGGGCAATTACACCTTAAGTTGCACTGATGCCACCGAAGGCAATGAAGTATTTGAGCTTATCGCACCTGATAGCAGCAATATTGGCAATCTGACAGGTGGTACAGCATTTAACTCCAGCCATTTTGATTTAAGTTTAAATTCAGGCTTTAGCTGGACGGTTGGTGATGAAATTCAAATTAAAGTCAGTTTAGAACAAAATTTAGGTTTTAAATCATCGATTAATAAATTTGATATTCAGTTGAATTTAGTGCTGGCGGCTGTGCCTGCGAATTCAATTACGGTTGAGCAAAATGGCGATTTAGGATTCCATCCTTTAACCGTGGAATTAGTCCGTTTAGCAACCAGCCATATCGTGAAGAATTTACGTGAATTACGCATGAGTGAACGCCTGCGAATTTTAGAAAAAGCTTAAGTATAGTTGTTTTACTTTAAAGTGATACAGGACTGGCAGTCCTAAACTTTAAAACGGATTAATATTTAAATAATAACAGGATTGCCAGTCCTCACACTCAAGATAGAATTGACTATAACGTGTCTGGACTGCGAAAGGATAATGGAATATTACTTTTTGCAGTCATGATGTGCCACGTCAAGATAAAGGATTATCAAACATGACAATGACCCTTGAAAATGCTGTAACCAATTTAATCACCCAAACTGATGAATTAACCTATGAAGTGGTGGATAAACTCGCCGCCATCGATCAACGGGTCACTAATGCTGAGGCCAATTTAGATCATAAATGGGATGATAAAGAAGCTCAAATCAATACTGAGTGGACAGCCAAACAAACTGAAATCGATGCCAAATTAAATGCGTTTGACAATCGAGTGATTTATGTTGCACCCGCTGCTCAAAATGCAGGTACGGGCATAGATGCAAACAATGCAACAACCTTAGCTGAAGCCTTAAGCAAGCATATTATTCCGTCTGTAGCCAATACGATTAAATTGAGCGCAGGCCAGCATATTTTACCAAATCAAGTTTTAAGCGATATTTTCTTAATCAATTTTGAACCGATTGAAGCTTATGATCCTGACAATCCAGTGATTATTTGTACGCCACACACGATCGATGATGAGATTTCTACTGATATTGTTGGCCTTGCTTCTGATTCGCAAATTTGTGATGCCCACGCGTATGATGAAACCGCTTTGTATTTTATCAATTCAACGATTCGGTTTAATCACATTCAGTTACGTGGTACGCGCCATTGTTTGAAATTTGATAAATCAACGGTGTTTACTTCAGGTGAAATGTCATTAGATTTATGGATTTATTCTGCTTCGTGTACCTCTCATAGTGGCGTGGCGTTATGGGCGCAAGACTCACATATTTACAGTGAAGCCAATTTGCCGATTAATATCTGGCATCCTGATTATACGGGTTGTACTGATGCGTTGGCCGATCATGCTGCACCGATCTTTTTAGACAATACCCAACATATTCAAAAAGGCCAATTAACTTGGTCGTCTAATATTGAGTTAAGCGAATATCCGAAACAAACCGTGCTGGGTTGGCGCAGTGAATTTGAAGCAGCACCCGCCACCGCAATTAATTTAATCAACGGTGCGCAACTGCATATTGAACGCTTAAAAATAAACAATATCATGCAGTTATTCTGGGCTGATAATGCGACATTTAGCGTAGCGTTTATGGAAATGGATCAACATTCCGACCCGTTACATTGGTTAGGTCAAGCACAGGGTCAACAAGCCCTGATTTCTTTAACAAACCGTCATGCGGACTGGCCTGATGAACTTGCGCCAAATGTATTACGGATTGAAAACACCAGTCATAATCCAGATTTTGCCAGTTTAATTGCTTATGATGGGGCTGATGTATTTTTAGACGGGGTTAAATTCAGTTCGACCGCGTGTCCATGCGGCAGTTTTATCACCAGTGAAGCGGCGGAAGTATTTTTACAAAATAGTCAGATTTACGCGCTAGACCGTGATAATAATCAAGGCTTTATGCACATTTCGCACAATACTAACGGCAAAGTGATTGCGAGAAATAATCAGCTAGAAACCCGTTTAGGCGATAACGATGCGGCTTTTGTCACACTTGAAGGTGGTTTTACTAAAGAGAAAAACAATCAATTAGTGTGTAGTGCGGAATATCAAGTGGATAGTTATGGCCGCCATCAAGACAACTTAGGCAATACACAAGGTATGTTTTCATTTGCTGAAGATAAAACTTTCAAAATCCCTGAAGATTATCCCGATTTGCCAAGCGCAATTGCAGCGATTAGTAATTTAGTCATTGCACCCAGTGCTCATATTACTTTGGATTTGGCGGAAGGTGAGCACATTCTGAATCAAGCTTTAAGCATCAATAATCTGCAAAATGTCACCATTCAAGGGGCTGAGCCGTTAGAAAAAAATATCATGTCATTTGTCAGTGCTACGGGCGGTGCAGGTGATTGGAATGTGACTTTGCAATTGAATGATGCCAGCGATGTTGACGTAGGCAATTATTTGTTAATCCATGATATGACAGGTACGGGTATTCCCGAAGTCCATTTAGGTGGTTGGGAAATTATTGCGGTATCAAATAACAATGTGACCGTGAAGCATTACTGTCCTGAGTCTAGTTTTCCAAGTAATACAGTGACAAATGGAGCAGTTTATGTTCTGAAAACCATATTAAATATGAACAGCCTAATTATATCACTAAGCAACTGTCACAACTTTCAGTTTAAGCATATCGCATTTAATCAATCTGATATCAACATATCAAATAGCATTGTGTACTTTTCTAAAGTTTGCCTCAGCCATTCACATACAGAGCAGCTATTTAGTGCTGATTCTAAAATCTTTTTAAGCTTATTTGCTTTATGTAGTTCCTTGGGACATGCCACACGTTTTGTGAATTCAGATATAGAATTAACCAATACTTGTATTTTTAATTCATGTAATGGTGTAAGCCTTTATTTAACCCAAAATAGTTTTCTTAACTATAACAGGGGTGCACAAGGTAATTTGTATATGTTGTATAACAAATATGGCATGTATGCAGAATTAAGTGAAGCACGTTTAGCAAATAACGACATGTATGTTTTGCATAATAGTACCCGTGACTTTCATGCTCAAAGAAACTCGTTTTTATTAGTGGCAAGTACATATCAAGGCTCTCCCACATTCTCACCGCCATTGAACACCGAAGGCAATACCCGTTCATTTATTGAAGGATAAGAACACGCCTCGTTCCCATGCGCCGTGTGGGAATACAGTCCAGACGCGCCGCGTCATCGTTCTAAAGACTTAAAAATTTCAGGTAAAGGATTACCGCAATGACAAGCACATTTGAAAGCGCAATTGCAACTTTAGTCACCAAAACCACCCAACTCACTGACGAAGTCATCGACAAAATGACCGCGATTGACCAGCGAGTGACCGATGCACAAACCGAACTCGACAGCCACTGGCTAGATAAATCCACCCAAATCAATGGCGAATGGATCAGCAAAAAAGCCGAAATCGATGCTAAATTAAATACGTTTGACAATCGGATTATTTACGTTGCACCCACTGCACAAAATGCAGGAACAGGGGTTGATTCTGATAATGCCACAACGTTGGCTGATGCCCTGAGCAATCATATTATTCCTTCTGTCGCCAATACAATTAAATTAGCCCAAGGGGTTCACGTCTTACCTGCTCAAGAATTAAACGATATTTTCTTAGTCAATTTTGAACCTGCTGGCGTATATGATGCCAATAATCCCGCCATTATTTGTACCCCGAATACGATTGATAGCATGATTTCAACCGATGTCACGGGGATTACATCCGAGTCACAAACTTGCGATGCGCATGGCCAAGATGAAACCACTTTGCATTTTATCAATTCCACCGTGCGTTTTAATAATGTGCGCTTACGGGGCACGCGGCATTGTTTGAAATTGGAACAATCCACCGTTTTTACTGCTGGAGATATGGATTTAGATTTATGGGTCTATTCAGCATCGTGTACGTCGCATAGTGGTACAGCCATTCACGCGATTGATTCGCAAATTTACACTGCCAGCGAATTGGATATTCATTTATGGCATCCAGATTACACAGGTTGTAGCGATGTGTTAGTTGAACACGTTGCCCCGATTTATCTTGATAATTCAAAACATATTGTGAAAGGCCTGCTTTCATGGTCTTCGAATATCAGCAGCGCAGATTATCCAACACAAGAAAGCATCGGCTGGCATACCCCGTTTGAAGTCAGTCACGCCACTGCGTTTAATATTCTCAACGGTTCACATTTACATATCGATCGTTTGCATATCAACAATGTGAAGCAATTATTCTGGGCGGATAATGGTTCATTACAGATTTCATTTATGGAGATGGGCGAGCATTCCACACCGTTACAATTCTTAGGTCAAGCGCGTGGCCACGATGCGCGTGTTGCCTTAACCAATCGAGATATTGAATGGCATGATGACACTGAGCCGCATATTGTTCGGATTGAGAATGTTGGCAATGTTCCAGAACAAGCGTGTTTAATTGCTTATGACGGCGCGGATGTGTATTTAGACGGGGTGAAATTAACCACAACGGCGACGGCGTGTAGCACCTTTATGGCGATTGAAGCGGCGGAAGTGTTTTTACAAAACAGCATTATTTACGCACCAGACCGTGATAACAACCAAGGCTTCATGCAAATCACCCATAACACCAATGGCAAAGTCACGTGTAAAAACAATCAATTGGCAACCCGTTTAGGCGATAACGATACGGGCTTTGTGGCCTTGCGTGGGGGGTTTACCCAAGAGCAAAACAATCAGCTTAATTTCAGTCAAGATTATCAAGTTGATACTTACGGTCGTTATCAAGATACGCATGGCAATACCCAAGGTATGTTTTCATTTGCTGGCGATAAAACCTTCAAAATCCCTGAAGATTATCCAACTTTAGAAGCAGCGATTGCTGATGTGAGTAAACTGGTTATTTCGCCTGATTCAACAATGACGATTGAGCTAGCAGCAGGTGAGTATACTCTAAGTCAAGATTTAGCTATCCAAAATATGGAGAATCTTATCATTCAGGGTGCTGAATCATTTGAAAAGAATATTGTGTCAATTGTTAGCGTGACAGGTAGTGCAGATAATTGGAATGTGACTTTACAACTTAGTGATACTAATGATATTGAAATAGGTAATTACTTGCTAATCCATGATGTAATAGGTACGGGCATTCCTGAAGTGCATTTAGGCGGTTGGGAAGTGATTGCAATATCAGGCAACAACATAACAGTGAAACATTATTGTCCTGAAACGATTTTTCCCACAAACACTGTAAGCAGCGGAACACTCAAGGTTCTGAAAACTGTTTTACTTAATAATAAGCTTAGCCTCGATTCATGTAGAAAT
The DNA here is from genome assembly GCA_016744725.1 of Candidatus Albibeggiatoa sp. nov. BB20. Classification (GTDB taxonomy): domain Bacteria; phylum Pseudomonadota; class Gammaproteobacteria; order Beggiatoales; family Beggiatoaceae; genus Albibeggiatoa. The sequence continues at coordinate 11,529 of JADGDW010000043.1, forward strand.
ATAGCACTTAAAAATATGGCTTTTGTTCAACAAACAGTGAATGTGAATTTCAGTGAACTTGGGATGACAAATATTATTTTCAGCCAACATATTTCAAACATAGTTGGTTCAAACTTAACTCTCAACTTACTTGCTGGTTGCAAAGGCGATAATCGTGGTCTTACAGTTGTTAGAACACAAGTTGATTCCGCGAATAAGGTTTTTTTCAATTCTAATCAAGCCGCTGGTCTTTGGATTATTGAGTCTGCATCACTGAACTTTAATGCAAGTAATCTCAACGCTATCATGTACAGTCTATACAATCGAGAAGGGATATTTGCTGAGGACAGTGTAAATGTTCGTATGGCCAGTCAAGGTACAAAAAGGCATTACGTTTTACATAATTACGGCATTGCTGATTTATTTGCAAGAACAAATTCATTTATTGAAGCACAGTTATATGAGGGTACACCAGTATGTTCCCCAGCTATAAATACTGAAGGCAATATCCGCTCATTCATTGCAGGATAAAAGATACATCCCGCTAACCTCGTTCCCATGCGCCGCGTGGGAATGCAGTCCAGACGCGCTGCGTCATTGTTTTCAAAGAATTAAATTTTTCAGGTAAAGGATTACCGCCATGACAACACAACTTGAAGAAGCCGTCGTTGAGCTTATCACCGAAACCGACGAACTGACCCACGAAGTCATATCTAAAATGCAGATGATTGAGCAACGGGTAAGCGATGCAGAAACCGAACTCGATACACATTGGATAGAAAAATCTACCGTCATCAACAATGAATGGATCAGCAAAAAAGCTGAAATCGATGCTAAACTAAGCACCTTTGACAATCGAATTATCTACGTTGCACCGACAGCACAAAATGCGGGTACGGGTGTTGATGCCGATAACGCAACCACATTGGCCGAAGCATTAAGCAGTCATATCATTCCATCTGTAGCAAATACGATTAAATTAGGTGCAGGCTTACATATCTTGCCAACCCAAGAATTAAAAGATATTTTCCTGATTAATTTCGAACCTGCTGGCGTATACGATTCCAACAATCCGCCGATTATTTGTACCCCGAATACGATCGACAGCACCATCTCAACCGATGCCACAGGTATTACCTCAGATTCACAAATTTGTGATGCACATGGTTATGATGAAACGCCGCTGATTTTTAAAAATGCCACGGTTCAATTTAATAATGTTTGGTTACGTGGTACGCGGCATTGTCTTAAATTTGATAAATCAACAGTATTCACTTTGGGTGATGTGAATTTAGATTTATGGGTCTATTCAGCGTCTTGTACTTCGCACAGTGGCACAGCGTTGCACGCTACCGATTCACAGATTTATAGCGATGCAACCTTGTCTATTAATCTCTGGCATCCAGATTACACCGCTTGTAGCGACGTATTAGCCAATCATGCTGCACCGATTTTCCTTGATAATTCAAAACAAATTCAAAAAGGTAAACTGATCTGGTCATCGAATATCAAACCTGATGCCTATCCAAAACAAATGAGCATTGGCTGGCGCACCCCGTTTGAAGCCACTCACGCCACGGCTTTGAATATTGTCAATGGCTCACATTTGCATATCGAACGCTTAAAAATCAACAATGTGATGCAATTATTCTGGGCGGATGACTCTAAATTCAGCGTCGCTTTTATGGAAATGGATCAGTTATCCGAGCCGTTACAATATCTCGGTCAACTACGCGGTCAAAATGCACAAGCCTCGTTTACGAATCGCAATGCAGAATGGTATGACAGTGCTGAACCAAATCATGTACGGATGGCAAATGTCAGCGACAATCCAGAGCAGGCTAGTTTAATTGCTTATGATGGAGCTAAAGTCTATCTTGATGGTATCAATTTGACGGCGAACGAAGCATCTGGCAGTTTTATCAGCTCCGAAATGGCAGAAATATTGTTACAAAATAATGTGATTAACGCGCTAGATCGTGATAATGGTCAAGGCTTTATGCAGATTTCACATAACACCAACGGCAAAGTGATTTGCAAAAACAACCAATTGTCCACCCGTTTAGGCGATAACGACACAGGTTTTGTCACGCTTGAAGGTGGTTTTACTAAAGTCAAAGACAATCAACTGGCGTGTGGTCAAGAATATCAAGTAGATACTTATGGCCGTCATCAAGACAGCTTAGGCAATACGCAAGGCATGTTTTCATTTGCTGAAGATAAAACTTTTACCGTACCGGGTGATTATCCCGATTTGACAACTGCAATTGCAGCGATTAGTAATTTAGTCATTGCGCCAAGTGCCCATATTACTTTGGATTTAGCTGAAGGTGAACACGTTTTAACTCAAGATTTAGTTATCTATAATATGGAGAATCTCACTATTAAGGGAGGTGAATCACTTGAGAAAAATTTAGTTTCATTTGTGAGTGCCACAGGCAGTGCAGGTGATTGGGAGGTGACTTTGCAATTGAATGATGTAAGTGATGTTGAAGTGGGTGATTTTCTTTTAGTCCAAGATATTACAGGTACAGGTATTCCAGAAGTGCATTTAGGTGGATGGGAAATTATTGCAAAATCAGGTACAAATGTAACAGTAAAGCATTATTGTCCTGAAACTGCCTTTCCTACCAATACATTGACTGGTGGCACAGCTTATGTGCTTAAAACGATTTTGAATTTTTCAGGGTCTTACGCTATTAAAGCATCAATGAACCAACGGTTAGAGTTTAATGCGATTGTATGTAAATCATTGATAGCATCTAATATATCAAAAAGTGGTATTGGCTTATATAGAACAATATTTAATGCTATACCGAACACTAGTAGTGTTTGCCTATTTGGCTCTTCAACTGTTAATTTTCAAACTGCTGCTGCATCTGGATCAAATGTGATTAGTTTGTTCAGATTTATATATTGTTCTATCAGCGTGGTTACAGAGCTTTTTGTTAATTCTGGTGATGGTAGAGGGCTACAACTAGAGCATTCTAATTTGAGTACCATTTCGAGCACTGGAGGGAAAATATTCTCTCTTTACAATAATTTTGGAATTTATGGATTTCAATCTGGAATTGAACTAAAGAACGGCAGTTTAAATGAACACTACATTTTACATAACAATATTGATTATTACGCAACAGACGGCAGTTTATTTTCAATTCTAAAATATTCTGGTACACCTATTTTCTCACCTGCTATCAATACCATTGGTAATAAACATTCTTATATCGCAGGATAAATACAAACCTCATACGCTCTTAACCTCGTTCTCACGCGCCGCGTGGGAATGCAGTCCAGACGCGTTGCGTCATAGGCCTTTTGAAAATATACTCATTATTCATTTTTCTGTGATTTGAGGGAACGAAGCAATCTTGCTCAAATATTTTATTCTGGTACACTTATTTTCTCACCTGCTATCAATACCATTGGTAATAAACATTCTTATATCGCAGGATAAATACAAACCTCATACGCTCTTAACCTCGTTCTCACGCGCCG
>JADGDW010000043.1:15105-27460 GCA_016744725.1 Candidatus Albibeggiatoa sp. nov. BB20
CGTGAGAATGCAGTCCAGACGCGCTGCGTCATAGCCATTTTGAAAATATACCTATTCTTCATTTTTCTGTTGAACATCAGAGAAATTGACTAAACTCAAAATGACAGATGATGCTATTGCTTATCCATTCTACCTATCAAGAAATACTCCCAAGCCGAGTTTGGGAGTAAGTTAATTTATACTCTCATCCAAATCATGAAAATATAAATGTTAGCGTAGTCCATCGTTATCTGTATTAAATACAAGAACCCATGCTGCTGTTTTCGTAGAGACAGACAGTATAAGTAGGAGCAATACGACGAGGAAAATGTGCTTCGTAGGAGAATGAAATTGCAGCACCTATATTATTCATATTTCCATCAAGAAGTTGAACTTTTATGTAAGCATAATCGTTATCACCTGGATTTTGCACATGCGTTAGATAGCCATTCTCAACAGAAGCATTATAAGTATCTACATATTGACCATTTTGATATATAACCACTTGATTTGACGACAATATGGCTGAATAACCATCAAACCAGTAGAAATGTCTGTTGTTCAATAAATTGTATGTTTTGCTTGAGCAAGTAGCAACCGAATCTCCAGCATTGCAACTGGTTGGATTTAACAGCGCAGAGGCGTTTTGTGAAATGAAAGACAACGCTAATAATAAATTAGCAACAACAAATAACTTCTTCATGAATTCCTCCAAAATAGCTTTATTAATAAGTGGTTTTTAGCATAGAACAGATTTAATTTTAATCAAGGCAAAATTTAAACTTTATTTTATTTTTGTAATAAATCAAAAATTACAGAGAAATTGGCTAAACCAAAAATGATAGATGAGAGTGTTGCTTATTCATTCTGTGTTAATTGATAAAGGTTTTTGTTGTACCTAAAGTTGCTTAATATTGTTATTAAGCTAAGCTCATAGGTGTGCAAATTCCAATTATTATTGTCAAAGTCAAGTTTCCCTCCTCACAAATTATGATTTTTTTCGATTCAAATACCCTCCACCTAAGTCAATGATACGCAAAACAATACAACCAACTGTGCTAATGATTTTAAATTTTTTTGAAATTAAATTTCACTAAAAACTTGCGCGATAAAAATTCTACTGCTATATATATCTGCATGTTTTAATAACCTTGTTTTTGAATAGACATATTTTAATTCTTAAATATGCTTCTAAATAGGTTATTTCGTCTCAACTTTTTAATGGAATATTTTATGTTATTAACATGGCAGAAACTTCGGTGGGTTACAGGCTTAGCAGGCTTGTCTTTATCGTTAATTGGCAATACAGCCTTAGCACTTGATCCACCTCAAACCGCACCACTTCATGTGAATGGGATTACAAATTATAGTGCAGCCAGTAGTGCAGCAGGACTTTGTGTAAGGAAGATGTATGTTTACTCAAAACTGGGGGCGGCCTCGTCTGGAAATTATAAGCCAGTTATGCTGTTACATGCTGGTGGTTGGGTAGATGGGCCTGAACAACAGGCAACCGCTAACTTGTCTAATGGACCGACAGTCTTGGCGGATGTGGGCACAGGTAAGACGTTAACGCAAGAACTGGTTGATCGTGGGTATGTGGTATTTATCCCTTATTACCGACTGATTAATAACACCAATGATCCTAATACAACGTGTAGAAGTAGCAGTATTACGGCAGAAGATATTGAAAAAGATGTCAAAGATGCACTCATTTGGGCTCATAGTCATCGTTTAACTTACTCAGCGCAAAACCATGCTAAAGTTCGGGTGATGGGATTTTCAGCGGGTGCGCATTTAGCTTTATCCTTAGCATTTTCTTCAGCGGTGCAAAGCATAATTGAGCGAGTTGTTTCTTTTGCTCCACCTTCAAATTTTACCGATTTAACTGATCCTGCCTATTATACTTATTTGCAAAATCTGGGGCATCCTACGGTTAATGGTCAAATTTACTTTAACGCCTTTGCGTATACTGGTGGAAGTAGTGCAACACAGATCGCCCGTATCAACCGTAACTCGTTTCATGATCTGATTGCTAACAACCCATCTTTACGGAATAGTTTGCCACCCATTGGATTTTTGCATGGATTTCAAGATGCAACCGTACCTGTACAACAAAGCGTTGATTTATGCTTAAAATTAGGCGGTTACACTAGTATTCCACAAGCTCCCGTTGCTAGTTCAAACGACTATGCAGTCTTAGTCAGTTGTGGTTCAAGTAATAAGTTCTTTTTTGACTACCATCATTATTTAGATCACGGTGCGCAGTGCCAAAACATACCAAGTCCATTGACTTGTACAGGTGCACAAAATCAATTTAACAACTCTATGCAAACCACTTTAAACTGGTTAAATTAGTAAGTTAGCAAACCAATAACTAGAAAGCTGATAAGTTGAATACATTTTGACTTATCAGCTTTTTTTATGTTTATCTCGTTCTCATCATATTTTGTAAGAATCTTTTCATAATATTGCCTCACTCCCAAATTCTATTTAGGAGTACTGAATAGAAGCTCTGCTTCCCATATTTACAAGTTTAATATCATCCTGCTGGATTACCGCAAATCAATATATTCAATATTGGACAACGCGCTATTCCCCGCCGCATTCATGGCCTAAATCGCGATATAAAGCTTTGTATTGGCAGGTAAATCAAAAATACCATGGGTTAATATCCCCACATCGATAAAACCCACTTGTTTCGCACTTTGTGCATAATACAAACGATAGTTCGTCGCATTCACAATCACTTCCCAACCTAACACCGCCACCCGTTGTTTTTGAGTCAAACGTAATTGTGGGGCGGATAGTGCCGCAGGGCGTTCGTTACTCGCATCGGTTCGCACTAAAATTTTAGAACTAAATGGCGCAACGTCGATTTGATTCGCTACCGCATTCCCATCTAAATCACGATATGGCAAACCACCCAAATCATATTGACGGGATTCTGCATAAGGATTGATAAAGATTTTCTCTCGTTCCAACGTTCCACGTCATACATTTTTCTAAAATATATCCATTCTCCTTTTTGTTGAACATCAGAGGAATTGGCTAACCCAAAAATGACGGATGACGCTATCGCTTATCCATCCTACTTTGACTAAAGATTGTTTTTTATCATTCATAACGCTAACTTTGATTGGAATGCCCTTTTTTTAAGTAAATGTTTTAAAAAAATCATGTACTAGAGAAAGGTAGTTTTGGTCGACAAACTTAGATTTTGGTTATTTTTATAAAAAAACTACTCAAAATTACAACTTTAGTTGTAGGACTTACAACTTTAGTGCTATTTATTTGCGATCAAAGGAGATGTAATATTTTAGCCAGACATAGCAAGATGCTTTGTCTAGTTAAACATTTACCTTAGGAGAATTTTTATGAAACGTTTATACTCTTCATTATTAATTGCTGCAACATTAACTGTAGCTCCATTTGTTAATGCTGCTGACAATCAAGTAGCTGTATTTCCTGTCTGTTATGAAATCAGTAATAATGTACCTGGAGCGCCAGTTCTTAGACTTGATTTATTGGTAAATGCACCGAATTCAACCATCACAGGCTATGCTAAAGTATCTCAAGCTATCCAAGCACCACCAGTAGAATCAAAATTACGTGGTGAATATGTTGTTCATACACTTTTTCCTAATGTTTCTCAAATCAAATTTGTGATAGCAACTGGCTATCCTAATATCAACTGGCCTTCTGGTCTTAGACGTGATATCGTCATTTTCCCTAACTTAGAATTAAATATGGTATTGCATAATGGCTGGCAATCTGGTACAGCTTCTTATAGTTATACTCATGATGGACTACCAACTAATGATTCAAAATGGATTTATGTTACTGATATACCAGCAAAATCAGTTCCTTGCTTTAAATAAAAATTAGAAAGCTTATTTCGTTACCAAATTCTGGAAGCTGTTTTCTTCACTTCTTTATACAACCTCAGAACTTGGTAACGAGCTATACCCTCATTTAGAGATAAAACCACCTTTAATTACCTTACCGCAAATCAATATATTCAATATTGGACAATACGCTATTTCCCGCTGCATTCATGGCCTGAATCGCGATATAAAGCTTTGTATTGGCAGGTAAATCAAAAATACCATGGGTTAATATCCCCACATCGATAAAACCCACTTGTTCCGCACTTTGTGCATAATACAAACGATAGTTCGTTGCATTTGCAATTGCTTCCCAACCTAACACCGCCACCCGTTGTTTTTGAGTCAAACGTAATTGTGGGGCGGATAGTGCCGCAGGGCGTTCGTTACTTGCATCGGTTCGTACTAAAATTTTAGAACTAAATGGCGCAATGTCGATTTGATTCGCCACCGCATTTCCATCTAAATCCCGATACGGCAAACCACCCAAATCATATTGGCGGGATTCTGCATAAGGATTGATAAAGATTTTAGAACGTTCCGTCGCTGGCATCGCAGGACGCAAATTGACTTGTTGCAAACTGACATTATCTAACCAATAATCAGGATCATCTTGCTGCATATAGAAAAACAAACGCATGTCCTCTGACACTGCTTGCATTTTAAATAAGTGCTGATAATCAAAGCGTTTTTTGCCCGATGGCAATCGATAAACACGACTTAATGCAGGTTTGCTGGAATATTGGCTCACACGGTTATAAATACCCACTTGAATCGCCGCTTCTGCCTCACGCTCGATACTGAAGCGCAGCATATAATAACCATCTTGCTGTAAAGGCAGAGCTTCACCGTTATTAATTCGCACAAAATACGATTGATGCCCATTGATGACTTTCAGTGCTTGCCCATCTAATTTGGTCGCCGCTTCGATTTTACCGCCCGACACTTCCCACGGCTCAATTCCCGTTTCAAAGTCTGGATTTTTAATCAAATTTTCACTGATTGGGCTATCCATTTCATACAAAGCGTCATTGACTTTAATCACTGACCACTTTTGCAAATCGGTTTTAGAATGTTGGTCATTGTCATCTAGCTGTTGCCATGTTTCAAAATTGTAGAAATAATTGTAAGGCTCTTGATCTGTCCAACGAAACAATTGCACCCCACCATAATAGAAATTTTCAGTTTCATTGCTTTTGCCGCCTAACGCATAAAAATCATTATCATACGGATGATTATAATAATTGTAGTCAAACTGCCCATAATGCCAAGCTTGTTGTGGTGCATTCTGGCGCAAACTGTATTGAATCGGGTCGGTATTATAAAAAATATTGTGCGTGACTTGATAACCTAAATTGTCAGTCGCTTTGCCCATGCCAATTTTGGCTTGCTGTTCCCTATTGGCGTAAAAGGTGTTGTTTTTCAAAATATTATTGCGCACACTGCCCGTAGCATGAAACCCATCATCATGATTAATCACTGTATTATTGAGATATTGCGAATTGTGATTATTTGAGGTATACAACGCAAAACCGAATGCAAAGGCAGTTTGAGGAAAAAAGCCTTGTCCACGCTTCCAACTGGTTTTATTGCCTCTAGCATTCAATAATAGATTGTCGCGTATCAACACTCCGTTCGAATCTTCTAAATAAATGCTGCCGCCGTCTGCCAAAGTGCTTAACGCATGTTCGATAATATTGCGCTCAATCACGCTTTCCTTGCCTGCTTGATTGCTGCCGACCCGAAACATAATCCCCGAATAACCTACATTTTTAATATGATTATTCACAATACGGTGGCTGTAAGAGGTTTCAGGTTCATTTGAGCCTAATTGAATTGCATTGTATTCTCCTGGTGCTTGCGGCGATAAACCAATGTTTAAGAACAGATTATCTTCAATCGTGGTTTGTTGGGTTGGCCAGAATACGATAGCCGAGTCAAGAATATCCCGAAATAGATTCCCCGTTATCACAATCTCACTAGTGCCAGAACCAAATACGGCTTTTAAACTACGGGTAAATATATTATTTTTAAGCTCAATTTGCGCTGAACGGCTGTTTAAATGCAGTACTTTATTGCTATAACCGTCAAACATCAAGTTTTCGATGGTGGTGTATTGATGCACTGACATGGCTCTTTCAAATACAGTGACTTGTACTCGATTGTCCAATTGCTCACAGCTAACAGAATCAGGTGGGGTAAAATAAATCTTACGGGCTTGGGTATCTAAAAACCATTCATTTGGCGCATCTAAACCTGCTAATTTACCTTGTAAGAAATAGCCATTATTCGGCGCAAGACTTTCTAAAATACTGTGTTGCAAAGTCAGTGAATCTTGACCGATGCTGGCAACAGGTGATTGTGTGTACGTCCAGTTAGAATCACGGATTACGGCGATTGCACCGATCCATTTTGCACGTTGTGGCACGGCGCTTAATTCGGGATCAAGAATGATTTTGCCTTTGGTTTTGTCACCCATAAATAGGAATTGTCCTCGATTGGGATAACGGGCTAAGTCTTGTAATTGTCCATCAAAATATAAATACGTTGGCGTGGTTTGCACTTTGTCTGCAATCATGTCGTTAATGTTGTAACTGCCGTATTGGCCTTTTTCCGCATTTAAATCTTGCAAGTTGCCGCTGTCCGCCACACAGGTGGATTTGTCATTAATTGTGGTCGCCGTCCATTGGTTAATTGCAACATTGCCCGTGACCCGTGGAAGGGCTGCCAGCGCATCACCATAATCGCTAAAAGTTACCCGTTGATTGGGTTCACCTTGCACTCGATCGGAAAAAATTTCCCCATAAAAAACACTGCCACGCTGAAATAACACGCTGTCACCTGCTTTGATTTGCTGGTCACGCAACGCGGTATTTAAACGGCTCATGTGTTGCCATGCGCTTTGCTGGCTGAGTCCATCGGCTGCGTCATCCCCTTGATTACTGAGGTAAAAAGTTTGACTCCATGTCGCACTACTGAGCAGATATAAACTACACAGCAGTATTAATCGCTTCGTTTTTGTCATTGTTTATCCTTATCCATTAAATGGTATGTACAAAGATAATAGCGCAGCATTTTGGATTAATCTATGAGGTTTTTTGATTTATGATATTAATATTTAGGATTGAGTATGGCTTTTAATCAGGATTGCAGGTGTTTTTTAGAATCGTAAATGTTAAAGATGTAGCTTGAATAGTATTTTTTGTGAAAGCAGGGGTTTTTATCATTTTATGCGTGTTTTTATAATTTCTGTTGGAATCTGGTTTTGATGCCACGTATCATCAATATTTCATTTATATAACAAGTGTTTTAATGGCTGAATTGTTTTATAAGTATTATGATAGAGATTGCGCCTTTTGCTATTTTCCGTGTTAAAGCTCTAAATCTTAGGGTTTTAATTTAATTCTACAACCATAAATTTATAAAAATCAATGACTCATTCAGCTCTTTACACCCATCTTAAGCAAGCCAAAAGTGAAGAAGATGTAAAAGATATTTATATCAAAGCACTTGGATTAAAAGCTTATACCAAAGGATTAATTGATATTCGTACCAAAGAAATTTGGTTTGAGGCGAAGGACACGGGACGGCATTCTAGTTATGCGATGTTTACGCAGTTGTTGCATTATGTGCAGGATGGTTTGAATAAAGGTGAGGAGATTCCGCCATTTTTAGCGGTGATTGATACGGAAAAAGCGGCTTTGATGAAAACGGTTGATGTATTGCCTTTTTTGGAAAAGAAAACCGTGAAGTGGGGCAAGTCAGCGAGTCAGTATCCGAAGGAGGCGTTGGATGAGGTGTCGGCGCATATCGGGACGCATTTTGTCTCGTTTAAGATTTCGACTCATGGCGATGAGTTTATCAGTACGGTTAAGTCTGCGATTCAGACGGGTGAGATTATTCGGACGCAGATTACGCCTGATAATTTGAAGCAGGTGTTTGATAAGTGGGTGGCGATGGTGGGGCGTGAGATTATTGGGGTGGATGCGGAGCAGTATGCGTTGTTGTTTTTTGCCGATATTATGCATGATGGTACGGTGTCGACGCATGATGATTTACCCGCTGAGTTGTTGCATAAGAATAATGCGCCGGTTTTTAGTTTGGATGGGAAGATTTATGAGTTGGGGAGTAAAGAGGGTTATCGACAGTTTTGGACGATTTATCAGAAGCCGCCAAAAGCTGAGTATCGGAATTATTTGTTAGAGCGGCGGGATAGTTTGATTGCGTTGGATGAGCGCAGTTTTAAGGGTGCGTATTATACGCCGTTGGCGGTGGTGGATAAGGCGTATGATAAGTTAACCGATACTTTGGGCAAGAATTGGCAGAAAAATTATATTGTGTGGGATATGTGTTGCGGTGTGGGTAATTTGGAGGTGAAGCACAGTAATCCGCGTAAGATTTATATGAGCACTTTGGATCAGGCGGATGTGGATGTGATGAAGGCGACCAAAACCTGTGTGGCGGCGCAACGTTTCCAATATGATTATTTAAATGATGATATTACCGACGACGGCAAAATTGATTACAGTTTGACTGATAAAATCCCCGCAGGTTTACGCAAAGCCATTGCTGATGGGAAAAAGATTCTGGTTTTGATTAATCCGCCTTATGGAGAAACGGGTTCTGGCATCGCTAAAGGCAATATGAATAAGAAGAAAGTTGAGCAAACAAGAATTAATGCTTCAATGAAACAAGGTTATGCTAGCAAAGAATTATTTGTGCAGTTTTTGGTACGGATCGCACAAGAAATGCCTACAGCAACACTGGCAATGTTTAGCACATTAAAATATGTCAACGCGCCTAATTTTGAAAAGTTCAGACAAGCTTGGAATGCAAAATATTTAGATGGCTTTATTGTACACAGCAAGGCTTTTGATGGTTTAAAAGGAGATTTTCCTATTGGTTTTTTAATCTGGAAAACGAACCAAAATGCCAAAAGAAAAACGCCTATCAAAGAAATTACCACATCCATTTTCAATAAAAACGTACAGCCGATTGGTGAAAAATTTTTTTATAACTTACCAAATAAAACATATCTGAATGTTTGGATTGACAAGCCAAAAACAAATGATGAACTCGCCTTATCTTTGTCAAATGCTGTAACAGTTTCAAGAAATCCTAGACTGAAAAAATCATGTGATGCGATGATTGGTTTTTTATATGCCAGCAATAATGATTTACAACATGCAGGACAAGAAACCTGTATCACTTCTTCGATTTTTACTGGAGGTAATGGTGGAGGTTTGTACATTACCACTGAAAATCTCTGGCAAGCTGCTGTTGTTTTTTCAATGCGACAATTAATTAAACATTCGTGGTTCAATCATAACGACCAATTTTTGCAGCCCAGTGAACCTTTAAATAACGAATTTAAACATGACTGTTTAGTTTGGATGCTATTTCATGGAAAAAACTTAACCGCCAGTGCTGACGGACTGGAATGGAACGATAAAAAATGGTCAATCGTCAACCACTTTATTCCTTTCACAGAAGACGAAGTGAACGCGCCAGACCGATTTGAATCTGACTTCATGGTGCAATACATCGCGAAAAAGACCTTTTCCAAACCAGCCAAAGCCGTACTCAATGCAGGTCGAGAATTGTGGCAAGCCTACTTTTCCGAAAAAGACGTGTACAAGGTGCGAGAAGAATTCAAACTCAATCGCCCCGATGTTGGCTGGTATCAAATCCGCAATGCACTTAAAAAACGCAACGCAGACAGCAGCGCAATCCCAACAGACTTCACCGAATTTGAAACGGCTTATCAAGCACTAAGCGAAAAACTCAGACCACAAGTGTTTGAATTAGGCTTTTTAAAACAATGACTTTGTGAATTATAACAAGCAAAGCTTGTAAGACAGGCATTCCCAAACAGAGTTTGGGAACGAGAAGCGAGAGAGATATTTCCAAATTCACAAAAGTTAACTTATATATTAACCTTGAATTAATGTATTTCCTGTTCCCAAATTAAATTTAACATATTGGAAACATCCAGCTTTTGATGAATTGGACAGTCAGGACAACCCATACGTGTTGGGGGATTATTACACTGTGAACAAGCCTGCACGATTTCAGCCGCAAAAGTTAATTCTGATTGCAGTTTTTGTAGCGCATCCATTTGTAAACTCACCTGCTCTGTGAGCGTACCCAATATTGTTTGAACATGTTGGCGGCTTTCATCTCCTGTTGGATGCAGCGTTCTAACGATGGCCAATTGCTTAATCAAATTGATCGGAATACCCGATTGGGCTAAATGCAGAATTGCTTTGAATCGCGCAATATCAGTTTCTGAATAAAGGCGCGTTCCTTTCGGTGTGCGGTGTGCTGTCACCAATCCTTCTTCTTCATAAAAGCGCAATGTACGTGGGGTGGTTTTAAGTAACTCTGCCACATCACCTATTTTTTTAAGTTCTGTTAATTGCACTTTGCGCTACACACCAACCAATTGTGCTTGATACCCAAGAGATGTGACGCTTGTTAATAATGTCTTTGTAGTGGTGACTGCGGGATTGAATGCTACAAGTAACAAATGATGTTTGTTTGGGCTGAAGCGTGGCGCAATCACGCCTTCTATTTCACGTACAGCTTGTTCTACTGTCTGACGTTGCTCACTATCAAGTGATTCATTGACGTGGATCAAAATATCGCTGATGTTCATAGTCGTTCCTTAAATACATTATGAGTACAATATATTTATATTACGTAAACGTTAGATTGTCAAGAATAACGATATATAAAAATGAATCATCTCTTACCTCAGCTATAAAATAAGCCCAATGTAGGATGTATAAGCTTTGCGCCATACACCTTTTGAAAATATCCCCGCTGATTTCAGCCAGTTTAAAACCGCCTACCAACAACTTAGCGAAAAACCAAGGCCACAACTGTCAACAAAAGTCTGCTTTGCAAAACATAACAAGCAGAGCTTGTAAAACAGGCATTCCCAAACAGCGAAGCTGTAAAAGAACTCCTAAATTCAGTCTTTTTGACTTGTAAAAGATAGAATCACACACATTGTGGCTGGTGACTATTTAGTGCTAGCCTATGTGCATGTATTCCAAACCTAATCAGGAAGCACCCCAATGCCAATCTTTAAACCCCGTTTATTACATATCACGTTACTTTCTGCGATAACCATCAGTCAAATCAGTTTTGCTGCTGAACCAGATTGTACCGCCTATTTTGACGGCAACCAATTGACCGTACCCTGTGTCAAACTTCCTGGATTAGAATCAACTTTTGCAGGCAATTTTACCATTGACCAACTTTCACCGTTACTACTGCGTTTAAGCAGCGTAGAACAAACAGTGATTGATACACCTACCGATCAATTAAACGGGGTATTTATACGTCGAGGATACGGCGAAGTGATTTCCATACAAGATGGTTTTTTTTCACTATATGATGTCAATCGTCAATCTTGCACTTTGGCTGGAAAAGAATTACCCATTGATGCTTTGATTGAGGAATACCCTAGCGTATTGTTAACCGCAGATGGTAGCCATTTCAATACCTTGACCAAATATCAAGCGGCTGATATTCATCCGTACACCTATGACCGCTTAGAAGCACTGCCCACCCAATGTTCAAATTTAACAGGAGAACCGGTCACAGACCTCACCGCCAATTTCGAAGCCTTATGGCATAGTTTCAATGACAATTATCCATTTTTCCAACGCAAAGGGGTCGACTGGCAAGCCGTGTACGCCGAAGCCAAACCTTTATTAAGTGAGATCAATTCAGAAGAAGATTTATTAGGCTTATTTGATGAAATGCTCAGACCATTGAATGATATTCATGTTGAAATTGTTATTGATGATGAAGATGCGGTCGAAAGCTATCACAGCATTGCAAATTGGTTGTTACGAGCCATTGATACTTATCGCAGCGAGCAAGGTTTAAATAATTTAGAGCAAACCTTTGCTGAACAAAGTGAATTTGATGACTTTGATGAATTTGTCAATAATCTATTACAAACTGACAGCGAACACCTGCAATTTGTGAATGATTTTGTTGCCCAAGCAGCGGCATTAATTCCAAGTTATGTAGCTGATTTAACTTGTCCTGTCTCAGCTGTGTGTTCTGGTAATATTAACGAGAAAGTCGCATATTTAAGTATTGCAGCGATGTTTGATTATGGCGATGATGAACAAGATGGGGATCAAGATATGGCATTTATGCAGCAATTTTTAGCCGATTTTATTCCCAGTTTGGCAGATAAAAACGCTTTGATTATCGATGTACGCAACAATGTGGGCGGTTATGATGCGATTTCTAACCTGATTGCAGAACATTTTATTGAACAAAGCCAAGTCGCGTATCATAAAAAAGCCAAATTCGCGGGCGGTTTTGCCAATCAACACAGCATTACGCTTGAACCACAAATCGACCAATCTTTTACCAAACCTGTTTATGTATTAATCGGGGAACATACTTATAGTGGTGGAGAAGTTTTTGCTTTAGCAATGAAGAGTTTACCTAATGCAATCTTA
>JADGDW010000230.1 GCA_016744725.1 Candidatus Albibeggiatoa sp. nov. BB20
ATATAATATAATCAGCTTATTTTCTACAAATCATTAATTTTAATAGAAAAGATGTGAGCTTAAATTAGTTTTACCCCTCATTTTTGCCTAAAATGAATAATCAATCAAAAGAGTTTAATAGCTTGATTTATCTGTGATATTTATACTTTTATTCTGTAGGGATTATTGACGTAAACGATAAAAGCCCAAATAAAGCGATAAACGGTTGTAAATTATTACCATTTAATTTATCCATTACGACACCTTTGCCAACTTCCTATGATTTAATATAATTATCTGATTTTATTGGAATACAGATAATCAAAATATAAGCGCGGCTAATACCTTACGTCCTTCTGCAACTAAAATATTGTAGGTTCTACAAGCTGCTTGTCTATTCATCACTTCAAGGCCAATATGGGCTTCAATCAATGGTATACACAATTTAGGATCAGGAAACTGTTGCTGCAAACCTGTACCTAAAATGACTAATTCAGGTTGCAATGCTCGTAAACGCTTAAAATGGTCTAGCTCTAAGCTGTCGAAGCCATCCACATCCCAATCTGATAAATAATCAGGCATCACAATTAAGCTCTGCTTATAATCTCTTTCATGAATCACAATCGTTTCATCATCATAACGTTGAATATTATTGAATGCTGTTCTGTCTAAGTGTAATTTCATATTTGAAAGGTCTCTTTATGAGTACAGAATAAAACGTGCTAGGCAATCTTATTAAGAATATTCTTATTTATCATTAAATTATCTAATTGTAAAAAAAGCCATACCATAAGTTGATATTGCAATTTAGCGTCTGACTATTAGTTTATAGCATTTGATGAAGATGGATAATAAGGCAGAAAAATGATTTTAGGATTAATTTAATGATAAACTAAAAATATTCGATACAATATCTCTTTTGAATACGAAATAATATACCTTTTCTTAAGTTGGTTGACCAATCATGCCGCCTCTTAGCCTCTATATTCACATCCCTTGGTGTGTACAAAAATGTCCTTATTGTGATTTTAATTCACATGCAGTACAGCAAAATAATGTACCAGAGCACGCTTATATTCAAGCCTTACTCGCTGATTTAGAGCAAGATTTACCCAAAATATGGGGACGCAAAATCATTAGTATTTTTATCGGTGGCGGCACACCTAGTTTATTTTCTCCTGATAATATTGATTTATTACTGACTGAATTACGTAGTCGTCTTAGCATTTTGCCTCAGGCTGAAATTACGCTCGAAGCCAATGTGGGTACAGTGGATAATGCGCATATTCAAGGCTTTAAACAAGCAGGTATCAATCGTTTATCACTTGGTGTCCAAAGTTTTGATGACCATCAACTTAAAGTTTTAGGCCGGATTCATGACCGTAACCAAGCTATTCATGCGATACAAATAACGCAACAGCAATTTGAGCAATTTAATATTGATTTGATGTTTGGTTTGCCGCAACAAAATGTGGAAATGGCGATGAATGATTTACAAATAGCATTGCAATTTAAGCCGCCTCATTTGTCTTGGTATCAATTGACTGTTGAGCCAAATACCTGGTTTTATCACCATCCTCCTAAAACACCAAGTGATGATGAGACTTGGGATATTCAGCAAGCAGGTCAACAATTGCTAGCGCAACAGGGTTATGAAAACTATGAAATATCCGCTTATACCCAAAAAGGTCAAAAGTGTAAGCATAATTTGAATTATTGGCAATTTGGAGATTATTTAGGTATCGGTGCGGGTGCACATGGTAAAATTTCTGATGCAGCACAAAACACGATTACGCGTATGAGCAAACAACGTCATCCACAAACTTATTTAGAAACAGCACACACACCACGAGTGATTGTCCAGCAGCAACAGCTTAATCGTGAAGATATTGGGTTAGAATTTATGTTGAATGCTCTGCGTTTAAAGCAAGGATTTCTTATCCAAGATTTTGAAACATTTACCCATTTACCATTCTCTGACATTGCAACACCTGTGAATCAAGCATTACAAAAAAATTGGCTAGCACAACAGGGTAACTGCATCTATCCAACGGATTTAGGTCAACAATTTCTAAATGATGTGCTCGCGTTGTTTATGCCCGATTCAGATTAATCAATAGAGGTGATGGACATAGTTATTTTAAGGCAATATAGGACTGGCAATCCTAGATTTTAAAACTGATTGATATTTAAAGTATAAAAAGACTACCAGCCCAACATATAAACCAGAATTGACTATATTTAAGAATCAGCATTTTATAACAACAAGGAATTCAAAGTCTTTTTGGCCAAAACTCATCGCTTTGAACTCCTTTAACTGCTATTGAAAATAATACGGTCTCTTTCCTTAATATAAGTTTAAGATTGCTTTTAAATATTAAAAATATCAATCATTTATACAAGTTAAAACTTATTTTAATGGCGACCATGCAGGTTCTCTGACTTCACTTCCTGCTGACACCGCTAAACGCTGCTGTACTTTTCCATCCACAGAAACCGCGGCCAACTCTGAACCCGTTGCGTATAAAATCATACTGCCATTAGGCGCAAAACTAGGGGATTCATCCAACGTTGTCCGAGTCAGAGCATTAACTTGACCACTAGGTAAATGCAAAATTGCAATTTGATAGCCCTTACCATTATTGTGCAACAAGGCTAATTTTTGTCCATCAGGTGAAAATCGTGCTCGGGCATTATAGCGACCAATATAAGTCACACGCTGTGCTTTGCCACCATAAGCCGAAACATGATAAATTTGTGGTGCACCACTACGGTCAGAAGTAAATACTAAAGATTTACCATCAGGCGACCATTCTGGTTCTGTATCAATGGCGGGATTATTGGTAATACGTCTCAAACTGCGTCCACGTAAATTGATGATGTAAATTTCTGGATTACCATCTTTTGATAAGGATAAGGCAATACGTAAACCATCAGGCGACCATGCAGGTGCTGAATTAATCCCTTTGTAATTTGATAATAATTGCCGTTTACCAGAACGGATATTTTGAATATAAACTGCAGTACGTTTATTTTCCATTGAGACATACGCCACTTGAGTTGCATCAGGCGACCATGCAGGTGAAAAGATCGGTTCTGAAGATTTCAACATCACTCGTGGATTTTGCCCATCAGCATCAGCCACATTTAATTGATATTGTTTGGTTTTTCCTCGGCCTTGTACCGTAACATAAACCACGCGAGTACTAAAAATCCCTTTTTCCCCTGTCAGAGTTTGATAAATAATGTCACTGATTTTATGTGCTACACGGCGTAACGTTTGATTATTCGCTTGATAACTGTAACCAATGAGTGATTTATTACCAAAGGCATCAAGCAATTGAAATTTAACTGTAAATCCTGTTGCACTGTTACCTGAAATACTCCCAATGACAACATGAGGCATTCCAATTTGTTGCCAAGCGGAAAAGGTCACTTGAGCGATTTGATTGGGTCGTTCAGGTAATTGATTCACAGGCATGACAGCAAAACGCCCTGTACGATGTAGGTTTGCCGCGATAATTTTAGGTACATTTTGTGGTAATTTTGCGCCTGTATGATTAGCAAAAGGCACAATAGCAATCGGTTGACCGCCCGTACTGCCACCAACAATATCAATATTGAGCGTCGCAGAAACCGAGGAAGTGAAGAAAATAAGTAGTAGAAATATCCAATTTTGCATAGTTATTGAGGTCTAAAGGTAAAGGTGAACGTTTTGAAGCGATCATATAAATCTTGAGGAATGGGTAATGGAGAGGCTTTGTAAACCGCTCTGACCGCTGAGCTATCAAATGCTGCATGGCCACTACTGGCTGAAACTTGAGCATGAGTGACTGCACCATCTGGGGTTAATTTAACTAAAATACGACAAGTTAAATCTAGTGAAGTATGGGCTGGACGCTGCCATTGTTGTATTACACGTCGCTGGATTAAGCCGATAATACGAGCAACTCGTTGATCTTGAGCCGCTTTGCGTTTGGCATCAATTTGACGTTTTATTTCAGTTTCGCGGGCTATTTGACGTTGCCGAGCGACTTTTTTCTGGCGTTCAATTTCTGCTTTTTTTGCTGCTTCTTTGCGCTTACGCTCTTGTTGTGCCTGCTGTTTTGCTTTTTTTTCAGCTTGGCGTTTTAATTCTTGTTCCTTGGCTATTTTTGCTTTGCGCTCTTTTTCTTTGCGTAATTTTTCAGCTTTTTGCTCAGCTTTCTTTTTAGCTTCAGCTTTGCGTTTCGCTTCGGCCTTTTTTTTCTGTTCTAAGTGCTTACGTTTTTCAGCCGCTTTCTCGGCCTGTTGTTTTAATTTTTGCTGTTTTTGACGTAATTTTGCCAAGCGTTGTTGTTCTTGCTGACGCTGTTGTTCTAAAAGTTGCTTCTCTTGTTGTAATTTTTTTAAACGCTTAAGCTCCTTAGTCTTTTCTTGCTCTAAACGAATTTTTTCTAAACGCAGTTCTTCTTGTTTTAATTTTGTATAACGAATCGTAGCTAAACGCTGTTGTTCTGCCCATTTAGCTTGTAATTCTTCTTGTAATGCCTCGGCTTTTGTTGAGCCTAGTTTTGCTAAAAGCTTGGATTCATCGATAGCGACAGCATCAACAACACTATACTGTTTAGCTTCAACCACAGGCTGCTGCTCAAGATTTAACAATAATGCTAAAGCTAAAATAGCATGAAACAGCAGTGTAGCAATTAAAGCGAGAAAGTTTTCATACATGAGTTTGACTCATAAAGTGTAATAGGAGCTAGATTTACTAAACGCAAAATACTGACCATGACTCAAAATGCAAAGAATACTAACTTAAGTTAGGCAAAAATGTTGGTTGTGTCATTCATAATAAAGCTGGATAGATATGCCCCGAAAATTGAAATGGATGAATACATTATCACACAGCGTATTCCATATTGTTCAATCTCAATTCATTTTGCTGGAAAACACGACACTATCCCGTCTTACATGTTTTTATTCTGTTTTTGCAAAAACAATCAAGTTCCCTTGCGTAATTTGAGATTCTAAGTTAAGTCACTTAAATTATAGCAACAAGCCAAGAGAACTCAACATTGCCTGATATCCCAATATCATTAGCGTTTAGATGATAGCAATATTTTAAATCGCTTTTAAATAATATGAAATATTTTAATAGTTTATGCAAATTACAGTGATTTTAAGTCTATTCATTTTACTAGATGCTATAAATCAAATATTTGAATGGGTGATAGCAAAATAATGTGTATCTGAAATAGCTGAATATTTTGGTAATAAATGAAC
>JADGDW010000231.1 GCA_016744725.1 Candidatus Albibeggiatoa sp. nov. BB20
AGTAAAAATCCATAAAAGACCTAAGCCAAACCATGTTAACCAGTAGCGTGGCATGAGTAATGCGATAAAATCTGTTTGCATAGAGAACAATATCTTTTTATTATGCTATGTATAAATTGGCCTAAGACCGATATTCAGTAATGAATGATAAAAACAAATGGTTTTGCAACCCAGCAAAATTCAATCAATTTTGGCGAGAACCTACACCACCGAATGCTTATGCACATTTTACTTATTGAAGAAGATGCCCAAGATTATCTCATAATCCGCCAATTTTTGGATGAACAAAGCGGAAAATCAAAAATTGACTGGGCACCTAATTATGAAAGTGCGCTCAAATCATCTAAATCAGAAACTTATGATGTTTATTTGATTGGCTATTACGCACGCCACAGCAAACAAGAGGCATTTTTAAGGTGGCTCTATCGTTTTGCTAAAGCCCCTATCATTTTACTCCTCAAAACCGAAGACGATACCCAACACCTTGACCTATCTGCACATAAAATAGATTATCTCCTGAAAAAACAATTGAATTGGAGTTTGTTGCACCGTGTGATTCGTTATATTAATCAATTGATTGATATTGAGAAATCTTGTCAACATTATCAACTGTCATTTAAACATGCAGTACAATTTGTCGGGATATTTTCCCCCAAAGGCAAAGTATTAGAAGCCAATCAGACCGCATTAGACAGTATTAATTGTTCACTGGAGCAGGTGCAAAATCAATATGTATGGGAAACGCCGTGGGCTAAAAATAATCAGGCACAATTTAAATCTGCCATCGCAACTGCAGCACATGGTGAATTTACTCATTATGAATTGGAATTAGAAACCGAGCAGCAAAACCCAACTATCATCGATTTTAGCTTGACCCCCATTAAAAATGAAATGGGCAAAGTATTATGGCTGCTGGCTGAGGGACGTGATTTAAGCGAACGCAAAGATATTGAACAGCAATTGAATCATGCGACATTACATGACCATCTCACAGGCCTACCGAATCGCCAGCTATTTTTTGAATATTTAGAACGTGCCATGCAAAAATTAGCACATAACCACCGACGGTTAGCAATATTATTCATTGATATTGATCGATTTAGAATGGTGAATGAAAGTTTAGGTCATGATATGGGTGACTGGCTGTTAATGGAAATTGCAGAACGCTTGCAGAGTTGTATTGCGCCTGATAATTTACTCGCCCGATTTGGCGGTGATGAATTTGCAATTATTCAAGAATATGTCGATGATTTAGCCGATGCAACCCGTTTGGCTGCAACCATTAATCAGGAATTAGCCCAACCCTTTTTGCTCGATGGGTGTGAAGTGGTGACTTCAGCCAGTATTGGAATAACTTATAGTTATGATGAACATGATGATGGCGCAAACTTACTTCGAGATGCTGACACCGCCATGTATCGAGCAAAGATGATGGGGAAATCGCGTTATGCTGTATATAACCAAAGTATGGAAACCAATGCTTTGTCTCGGCTTAAGATTGAAGCAGAATTGCATCGTGGCCTAGAACGAGATGATTTTGTTTTATTTTATCAACCACAATTAGATTTAGAAAATGAGCAAATAAGCGGTGTAGAAGCCTTAATTCGATTCAATCATCCATACAAAGGTTTGATGTCTCCTGTTGAATTTATTCCTATTTTAGAAGACAGCGGTATTATTGTTACACTCAGCGAATGGATTTTGCACACGGCATGTACTCAATTTAAAATATGGCAAGCGCGGGGATTTCCGATGCAACGGATTGCGGTGAACTTATCTGCGTTACAATTTAGAAGTCAAAATCTAGCCAGTTTAGTTGCCAAAGTATTGCATGACACCCATTTGGATGCTCAACATTTAGAACTGGAGTTAACCGAACATTCTTTACTTGAAGATACTCACACTGCAATCAAGACGATTAACCGTTTTCAAGAAATGGGGATTTGTGTGACGATTGATGATTTTGGAACGGGTTACGCTTCATTAAATTATTTAAAACGTTTTCCAGCCAATTGTTTGAAAATAGATAAAAGCTTTATTCAAGAAATTACCAGTTCAAAAATTGATGCGGAAATTACTAAGGCTATGATTAATATGGCTCATGCTTTAGATATGTCGGTAATTGCTGAAGGCGTGGAAACTATTGAGCAACGTGATTTTTTGCATCAGAATAATTGTAATTTTGTGCAGGGTTATTTATATGCGCCAGCGATGTCGGAACATGATTTTATAGCATGGGCACATCAATATTGTAAATTACAACATCATGTGATTTAAATATGATTTTTATATTTTGAGACAACAAGGTGCAGTATCCAAGGACGGTATCTGCTCTTTTGTATTAGTACCTCATGTTACGAAAATGTAAAAAGTTTGAAAAAGTAGGGTGGAATAGATGAGCCTTTGATGTTAGTTATTATTACTAAACTCTCTCTCACCGTATTCCACCATCCCAAGCGTATCGCATATCTTGCTGGAAAACGCTGCGCTATAGTCAATTTCGGATTGTAGGATTGGCAGTCCTTTTATACTTTAAATATCAATCACTTTTAAAATTGAGGACTGCCAGTCCTGTATCACTTTAAAATAAAACGACTATATTCCACCCTACATTAAGAAGCACTGCCAATCTTTTTGATTTTAGAGCCAGTTACCAATCAATAAGAACGGTGCCCAAAATACAGGATGGCGGAAATCACGCTGTTTGGCTAAAGCCACTTGTGAACGGCGTAAGGCTTCTGCTTTAGTAATGTTGTTGTCTTGCATGTGCTTGTAGAATTCAGTCACCAATAAGGCTGTTGCTGAATCGTTTACAAACCATAAACTGGCTAATGCGCTACGTGCTCCTGCTTTAATTGCAACCCCTGCTAAACCTAATGCGGCTCGTTCATCGCCAACTGCGGTTTGACAAGCACTCAAGGTTAACAATTCAACCGTACTCTCTCTAAACTCACTAAACGATAACATCCGCTCTAATCTATCCATCGTAATCTTATCATCATAAGTCAATAGAAACGTGTCTTTTGGATTAGGACTAAATTGACCGTGCGAGGCAATGTGAATAATCACAAAAGGCATTTCTTGCAAGGAATCATTGACTTTAGTAATAGAAAACGCTTCATCCATTAGCACTGAGCTTTGCTTGAATAAACTACTAATATTACTGATTTCATCAGGTACATTTGGTAACGCGGCAAAGCCTTGCACACTTTGTGATAAGCCATTAAGCAAAATACTTAAATTATTACGTGGTAATGGACTAGGCGTGGTTAAATCTAAACTAGGTGTTGTCGCAATTGCATACTTTTCAATCAGGAATTGTTCTCTATCATGTAATGCAGATAATGGAATCATCCGCAATGCACCATCAGGAATAAAAACTAAGGTATCAATTTCATGTTTTTCTAATAATTCATCTAATGGTCTAATTAACCAATCATATAATTGCCAAGCTTGGCGCAAATAGCTACGGCGGGTTTTAATTTGTAAATTCTGTTGAAAATCAATAATAACTTGCTGCATGGTTTCTAAATCAACAGACACTGAAACCTGATAGATTTTTTCAGACACGCTTAATAATAGCTCGGTACGTTCTGGCAGTAACACGGGATAGAATACAGCAGTATTTTTTAAATGGGATTTATCAACATCAACAGGTGTTAATTCTTTTGCTGTCACACATTCATCTTGGAAATAATCCTGCAATTCGGCTACTTTTAATTTTTCAATAGTATCAATTGCTTGAGATAATAATTCTTGTTTTTTAGCTTCATCAGAGATTAATGCTGCTTTACGTAATAACACATCAGATAAACCAAAATACACAGGGCGAATACGTTCTAAAAACACACTACTGACATCACGTTGACCGTTTGATAAACCTGAGCGAATCGGTTGTAAATATTCTAAGGCGCGGCGATAGGCTTCCAACGCACCATCAATATTATTTTCTGCAACTAAAATACGCCCACGTTGCCATTCCCAACGATATTGCAAATCTGGCATTTCTTGGGATAAGAAAATCGCTTGATGTGTTAAGTGCATCGCTTCATCATAACGTTCTGATTGTTCATATAATTGGCCTAAATAACCACGAGCATACGCGGTCAAACGTTTATCATCTGTATTGATTGCTAATTTTAAAGCTTGTTGCAAAATATCATAAACGAGTTGTTGGCTATCAGGTGCTTGCTTATGAATCATTAAGCCTAATTGGCCAAGAGATAATAATCGGAAGTTTTTTGTTGAATCATCAGGTTGTTTTTGAGTATGAGCTTGGGCTATTTTTAGGGTTTTAATACTATCTGGAATCGCTTTTTGTTTCAGATAAGCACGTACTTTATTAGCTAAAGCTTGACTATATAAGGCTTCATCTTTTTGTTGCTGGGCAAGTGTAATTGCTTGGTCATAAGCCTCTTGAGCTAAAGCATACTGTTTTTTTACCCCATGAAAATTGCCTAAATTATTATAAACATGAGACAGTAATTCAGGGTTTTGAGCCTGTTGCGCCATTTCTAAACTAATTTCAATTTCAGTTTGGGCATTATCTAATTGCTGAATTGCAAGGTAAGCATCACCTAAACGGCTGTGTAATAATATTTTTTGGTCAGGGGATAAGTTATCTAGTTTGGCACTCAGTAAATATTTTAATACCTTAATTGAAGCGGCATAGTAACCTTGTGCTTGCAAACGTGTTGCTTGCTCGATTAAAGTCTGTTCCTCAGATTGTTCCAAATCAAGATTTTCAATTAACCTTTTTTCTTGCAGAGCCATACTGCAACTACCTACAGCATCATCAAGTTGTTCCACAGCAGAGCTTTGAGCAATATTAAGCCAGTATAAACTCATTATGAGTATAAAAAGATGGGGCAGTCTCATAAAGAAAATTCCTGTTAAGTGGTTCTAAGCTGTTCCTATGTTACTACATTCTCAGTTAATTGGGCTATCTTAATTATGTAGCATATTGTTTCTCTTGAAAGTATTGATATTATTTTCCACTCGACTAAATACCGTTTTATCCATCAAGAACGTTTCAATAACAAACAGACATTTCTACAACTTTCAAATTTAAAGCTAAATCTGCTGTCAGCCCTTTGATTCGGCCATTATCAATAAAAAAACATTATTTTTAGTGTGAATTTAATTGCCTTTTGTTTATAATGGTTGTTAACGAAAAAACCAAATTAAATACCGTTTATCTTGTAAAAACAAGAGTAATTC
>JADGDW010000044.1 GCA_016744725.1 Candidatus Albibeggiatoa sp. nov. BB20
TTTTATTTCTAAAAATAAACAAGCCATTATTTATTGTTAGATATGTAAAAATAAAATATCTGTTTTTTATTATGGTATTTTTCAAGTCTAAAACAAATTTGTCTGCTCTGCCGATCAATGTTACGCAAAAGTTGTGCAAAATATTGTATAGTTAAGATCAAGAATCAAATACTTTATTAAATGACAAGTATCTAAAAAATGAATTGAATACTTATCAATTGATAACTAATCATTAATTACGCAATGGATACATATCTTGGATATTCAATATGTTAACTCGTAATATTTTATTTTTAGCTTGCTTGCTATTTTCCCATACATTATTAGCTCAATCAGCTTGGGTGTTGGAAATCAATGGCGCGATTGGCCCTGCAACGGCGGATTATGTGGAACGTGGGATTAATGATGCACGTGAGCAAGATGCCAAATTGATTATTTTACAAATAGATACCCCCGGTGGCTTGGATATTTCCATGCGCCAGATTATCAAAGCCATTATTAACTCACCAATTCCTGTCGCCAGTTATGTTAGCCCTTCGGGCGCAAGAGCAGCCAGTGCAGGCACATATATTTTATATGCTAGCCATATTGCTGCGATGTCACCTGCTACTAATTTAGGGGCGGCCACGCCTGTGCAATTGAGTGGTTTTGGGGATTTATCACCCCCTGAATTGCCTGATTCATCGGATATGCCTGAGCTTGAACCTGAAATTCCTAAGTCGCCAGCCGAAGCAAAATCATCGATGGAAAAGAAAATGATAAATGATGCTGAGGCGTATATTCGTTCTTTGGCACAAATGCACGGGCGTAATGAGGAGTGGGCAGCCAAAGCAGTACGCGAAGCCGCCAGTTTATCAGCTCAATCCGCATTGGAAAAAAATGTGATTGATTTGATTGCTGAAGATTTACAAGATTTATTGCGTCAAATTGAAGGACAAGAGATTAAAATGTCTGGACAATCAACGATTTTGACTAATACTCGCCAGCTCAGTTTAAAAATAGTGCAACCTGATTGGCGAAATAAATTATTATCTATTATTACTGATCCAAATGTAGCTTATATTTTAATGTTACTCGGCGTTTACGGATTATTTTTTGAATTGATGAACCCCGGTAGTGTTGTACCCGGCGTTGTCGGTGGGATTTGTTTGATTTTGGCTTTATTTGCATTTCAGGTATTGCCTGTTAATTATACGGGTATATTGCTGATTTTATTAGGTTATTCCTTTATGATTGCAGAGGCATTTATCCCCAGTTTTGGGATTTTAGGAATTGGTGGCGTAGTGGCATTCATTGTGGGTTCGATTATTTTACTGGATACAGATTTACCTCAATATCAAATTTCTAAAGCATTAATCGCTTCAATTGGTATCATCAGTATTGGCTTTTTTGTATTCGTAGTCAGTTGGGCGATGAAAATACATAAATCCCCTAAAATTACGGGTATCGAAGGTATTATTGGTGAAGTAGGTGAATGTATTGAACAGCAGCCATTACGAGTACATGTACATGGTGAAGAATGGAAAGCACAATCAATGCAACCGATTCAAGTAGGTCAAAAAGTACAAATCACCGCCATTCATGGGTTAGAACTAGCAGTTATGCCTATTATTTACCAAGGTGAGGAAACAAGATAAATGGCTGCAACGATTTCGCCAGCAACAGAACGATTAATTACCACCATATTCATTTCTACCGTTTTGCATGTTGCGTTGGTGTTGGGCATTAGCTTTGTAATGCCTGAAGCCAAGCCACGTAAAAATATTTCGATGGAAGTGATTCTGGTGCAAAAAAGTTCTGAAAAAAAGCCAGAAAAGCCAGATTTTTTAGCTCAAGCCAGTCAACAAGGTGGTGGTGACCAAGAAGAAGTCATCCGACCAACCAGTCCCACGCCTGCGCCATTTCCTGATCCAGTGCCTAAGCCCATTTCTACACCGCCACCCAGTGAAGCCGCCAGTAAGCCAAAACCGACTCAAGTTGCTCAAATCAGCACTAAAAAGCCCAGTAAACATAAAGTTGCGCCCAAACCAAATCAAGCTAAACCCAAAGAAGCAGGTGAAGTTGGCCAAGGTGAGCAGGAAATAAACACGCCTGATATTTCGGCTTTGACATTGATAAATAATGCACGGGCTTCGGTGGCCAGTATTCAAGCTGAATTGGATAAAAAGTTTGTCGCCTATTCCAAGCGGCCACGACATAAATTTATCAGTGCCAGTACTCAAGAATATAAATTTGCCAGTTACATGGATGCGTGGCGGCAGAAAGTGGAAAAAATCGGTACTTTAAATTTCCCTAAGCAAGCACAAAAGAAAAATTTTTCGGGAAAATTAACTTTAGATGTCGCATTAAATAAAGATGGAACAATTAACAGTTTGAAGATTTTGAAGTATTCTAAACATGGTGTTTTAGATAAGGCCGCAGTGCGTATTGTTCGTATGTCTGCGCCATTTGCACCATTTCCTAGAAATATTAGTAAAGAAATAGATATTTTGCACATCACACGTACTTGGGTATTTGAATACGGTACAGTGACCAGTCGTTAAAAAAATACAGTTTCTCGATTAGCAACGCTTTGTCTTAACTGAGAATAGCAGTATAATCGTGTTGCATTTCCTTCGTTTTGCATGGATTTAAGGAGTCACAATGGATATTAATGAAATTTGTAGTGAAATTGTTAGCACTGTGGATGCTGCACTAGGCTGTGCGGTAGTAGATTTAAATAGCGGTTTGCTGTTGGGTGTTTCTCATAACGTACCCTATTTTACTCAGTCTTATTTAGATGCAGTTGCAGCGGCAGCGGTTGATATGTTTCGGGGTCGTACAATTAGTGCGGTTGAAGATATGATTGCGAATATGCGTGGTAATAGCAAAGCACATTTAGTGAAAGAAGTACAAATGACAACAGAAAACACATTTCACTTTATGATGATTGTACCAGAGAAGCAAGATGCTTTAGTGGTATTGGTGACGAGTCGTAAAGCGAATTTAGGTATGGGCTGGGCTTCATTACGTCGCGTAGTGCCTCAACTTACACCATTATGTCCTTAAGTTTTGAGTTAAGATAAATAATTCAGGCGTGAACGCTACACAACGGTAGGCAGTGTCACGTCTTGTTTTATCCTTGCCCTAAACTGACTCTATCCTGTCCTGCCCAATCTTTGATTGTTTCCACGTTTTGATAGCCTTGTGCGATTAATATATTTTGCACTTCCACGGATTGATTATATCCATGTTCAAATAATAAATAGCCTTCTGCTAATAAAAACGACGAGGCTTGTGCTGCAATCTCTCGAATATCGTCTAATCCATCCTGTCCTGAAACCAGAGCTTGTTGCGGTTCAAATTGCACATCGCCTTGGCTTAAATGCGGGTCATTATCTGCAATATAAGGCGGATTTGATACGATGAGATGGGCTTGTAATTTAGGTAAATCTTGAAACCAATGGCTGAGATAGAATTGCACATTATCTAATTGCAGCGTTTGTGCATTATGTCGCGCCATTTCCAACACCTGTGGATTAACATCAACTGCTATAATCCGTGCATGCGGGCACTCTTGCGCCAAAGCCAAAGCAATTGCACCACTGCCTGTACCCAAATCTAAAATAATCGGTTGGTCAATTGTAAGTATATATTTTAAAGCCTGTTCAACTAATAGTTCCGTTTCTGGGCGCGGGATTAAAGTGGCTGAATTAACTTGTAAATCTAATGACCAAAATTCTTTATGCCCTGTTAAATAAGCAATGGGGTGGTGTTCAATGCGTTGTTTGACTAAATCCTGAAACTGTTGCCATTGTTCAGCGCTGAGTAATTTTTCTGGCCATGCGTACAACTGTACACGCGAAATACCAAGAACATGAGTGAGTAAAATTTCAGCGTCTAAACGTGGAGTATCTAAATGTTGAAGTTGTTGGGTTGCGTCATATAACGCGGCTTGACGAGAAGTTGTAGGCATATTTATGAATAGCTGTGAGTTGTGTTTGTTAAGTTTATACCTGTTAGAGTGAGTGATAGTTGTACTGTCTAACAGGCCTTGATAATCAGTGATTTATTCAGCTAGCTGTGCATAAATATCATGCTCATCAGCATCAATAATTTTAACCTGAGTAAATTCACCCGTTTTCAACTCATGTTTTCCAGGATTTTGAATAAAAATTTGTCCATCAATTTCAGGGGCTTCAGCAGCACTTCGTGCCACAATTAAATTATCATCAACCACTGCATCAATTAATACTTTTTCTTGGCGACCAATACGCCGTTGCAATTTATCTCGACTGACATCTGCTTGTAATGCCATGAGTTGTTCTAAACGCTCAATTTTTTCCTCTTCTTCCACAGGATCAGGCAAATCATTTGCGGTTGCCCCTTCAGCAGGTGAATAAGGAAATACGCCAACACGATCTAATTCAACTTGATCTAAAAAGTCTAAAAGTTGTTGAAAATCATCTTCAGTCTCTCCTGGAAAACCAACAATAAACGTGCTCCGAATCACTAAATCAGGACAAATTGAACGCCAGTGGGCAATCCGTTTTATCATGTTTTCACTATCAGCAGGACGACGCATGGCTTTTAACACAGGATGACTAATGTGTTGTAGCGGCACATCTAAGTAAGGCAAAATCACCCCTTCTGCCATTAGTTCCACCAGTTGATCGACATGTGGATATGGGTAAATATAATGCAATCGAATCCACGCATCTAATTGCCCCATTTCACGCAATAACTCGGTTAATCTTCGTTTTAAAGGTTTACCTTCCCAGAACTCTAATTGATATTTGCTGTCCACGCCATAAGCTGCGGTATCTTGCGAGACCAGCAATAATTCTTTAACGCCCGCTTCAACTAATTTTGCAGATTCTTCTAACACGTCACCAATAGGGCGGCTGTTCAGCTTGCCACGCATTGAAGGAATAATACAGAAGCTACATTTCTGATTACAGCCTTCGGCAATTTTGATATAAGCATAATGACGCGGAGTCAGCTTGATACCGCCTAAAGGCACTAAATCAATATGTGGATCATGTTCTGGTGGCAATACTTCATGCACTGCAGCCATCACCTCATCTAAGCTGTCAGGGCCTGTAATGGCTAATACTTTGGGGCAATGTTCCCTAATCAATGCCTGCTTTGCACCCAAACACCCAGTGACAATCACATGTCCATTTTCTTCGATTGCTTCTTGAATGGTCTCCAATGACTCAGCAACCGCATCATCAATAAAACCACAGGTATTCACCACGACTAATTGCGCCTCATCATATTCAGCAACAATTTCATAACCTTCTGCACGTAATTGGGTCAAAATGCGTTCAGAATCGACCGTTGCTTTGGGACAGCCTAAGGAAATAAAGCCAACTTTGGGTATATTCATATATTCAATTATCGGTTATCAATAAACAGGTAAAAAAAGTTTATCATAAATCAATGTTTGAGGTTGCTGATGTGTTTTTTTAGGATATTAAGTCGAACAAGAATCTATGTTTATCATAGCTTATTCAATATGATACTTAGCGTAACTCATTTTGATTTTTTGTCTATAAAGATGCTTATAGTCAATTCTGTCTTGAGTGTAAGGACTCGCAGTCCTGCATCATCTTAAAATAAAACGACTATAGAATGGCCTTGCTCCCAGCATAATATCGCAATGATGAGAACAAGGATAAGCAGCAGATTATTTACATAGAGAGCTACAAGGCACACCATCGCCATCTCTATCTAAACCTTTTAAGCCACAACTAGCCAAGTAAAATTTGGCCTCGTCACAACTTTTCATATCGCCGCAATATTTTTTGTTCTCATCACAACTCAATTGCGGTTTTGAACTCGTACCTTTACACAGCGAAGTACAAGGCACGCCATCACCATCACGATCAAGCCCTTTTAAACCACAACTATTTAAGTAAAATTTAGCCTCATCACAATTAGCCATGTGACTGCAATATTTTTTACTGCTATCACAAGCTGAGTTGATTTCAGGCTTAGTTGGCTTTGCTTTTGCGGGTTCAGCAGCTTTTGCTTGTTGTATATCGGCATCAGTGATGTCAGCGAAACGATTAATCTTTTTAGGATTGTACGTCTGACCATCAATGAATGGATTTCTGTTGCCTTGAATGCCCTTGATGATGCCATTTCTTTCTAATTCCCAATCATCTACAGGGTCTTTCTTATTCCAAGCGGTGTATAATTTAACATCTTGATCTGACAATTTAACCCCATAAGTATGAGACATATAAAACATCGTCCGCGCAATATTTCCCCAGACATATTCAGGGGGTTCGGCACGTCTAATTGAGCTATCTACTTCAATATTACACTCGCCATAACTACGCTTTTCACCGCTAATCATGCCCCAATTGTAATTTGAACGGTCTCCATTAACTTCGCCAACAGCAGGAAATAAATTATGTAAATCATTATGGGCGCGTGAAAATACAGGGTCGACATCTTCACAACATTGACGACCCGTTGCTTGTTTTTTGCCATCTTCTGCTGGACAAACTGTTTTCGGCTCACGCCAACATTTGCGGAAGTTTCCGAATTGATATGCAGGGAATACATGTTCAGCCTCAATTCTGCCTGCACGTTTGGCATTTTTACGAGGTGTAACACCACATGATTTTAAATCTACGGTTTTCTTATCAGGATCAAAAGTGCAATTGCAGTAAATTGTTTTATCATGATGGCCTTTGTAGACTTTTTTGTATAGCTTTGATTTAGCACCACTAAAACTAGATGGACTGTTCGGTAAAGCGGATAAATCAATCTTTGAATGTAGTTCTTCTTTAACTTTGGATTGTGGGCTTTTAGTGCTTGGTGTTTCTACATTATCATTACAGGCTGTTAACCCTACGGCTAACGTACCGATAAAAAATATTAAGCGGCCTATGGTCATTAGGTATTTTCCCTGTTTTGTAAATAAGGCTATATAGTAATCAATCTACAACAGAATACTAACTGTTTTTGTTTTTTCCATCGATAGATAAGGCAAAATAATGGCCAAAAAAAAAGACTTATTTATTAGTAATTTATTGATTTAATAAGATTAAAAGCTGTAAATATCCTGTTTTAAAGAAAAGCCAAGCAGGGAATGGAATCAATTTGGAATGATGAACGTAGGGAATTGATGAGGCCTTTTTAGTTTAAACTGATACCAAGCCATTTATAAAGCAAATATACGATGAATACTGCGCAAAAACTTATTATTACTCCAGAAGAATATCTCGAAGGTGAAAAAATGGCAGAGTTTCGCCATAAATCCGTTTCCGGTATGCAAAGGCTTTGAATGTTTTTCATGATTATTTCGTCTACCAAGCCCATTTTATTCAAGTCTTCGATTGTGCTGGTTATTAATTCAGCTATGCTATCTCTCATGATATTGCCTCAACAAAGTCACCGTGTTCTATTGCTAGCACTATTTCTTCTTCTGATAGGTTAATGAGTACTTTTGATAAGGCTTTAATTGTCTTTAATTCTTTGTCAGTCAAATTTGGTTTTTCATTTTTTGCAGATACGTGTAATCAGTTATATATAAAATTAAACTGATAGGACACTGAATGAGTTATAGATTATAATCTTACTTAATACCACGACTTCCTAGTTTAAATACTCAAGCTTGAATATAATTATGTTAAAGGGGCAAAATAATGTACAGGCACTTACTCTATGTATGTTTGCTAATTTTATTTAGTAACCAACTTGTATTTGCTCATTCTGGTGGAACTGATGCGAATGGTTGTCATGTAGGTCATTGCCATCCTAAAGATGATTCAAGCTCTAGTAATACAACAAAACCAACAAATACAAACCCAAGTTCTAATGCTACAAGCACCACTCCAAAACCTTCTTTGCTTAATTGCAATATTTTAAAAAGCTGTGGTGAGATAAGTTCTTGTGATGAAGCATTTTTTCAACTCCAAGTATGTAATAACGACAGTTTGGATAAAGATTCAGATAATATTCCCTGTGAAGAAATATGTATTACACAAACTTCTGACAATGAAAATCAAAGTAGTGATACAGAAGAAAATAATGGTGAACAAGTTTCTCTCAATGTATCTCTGCCAGACTTTAATTCAGCCTTTGCTAATGGTGTAAATATCGCACGAACCCAATGTAAAAATTCTCCAGAAGCATGTGGAATTAAAGTAAATGATTACATACAAAAAGGTAGGCAAGAATGTATTGATAATCCCAAAAATTGTGGAACTAATGTAAAAATAGAACTAATCAATCAAGAAGAGTCTATACAGGAAAGCAATATAGAAATAGTTCAAGCTGATTTTTTTGAAAAAGGTAAACAACAATGTATAAATGATCCTCAATCATGTGGAATTAGCATAGGAAATATAAAACAAAACCCAGATATTGAAGCAATAAGAAAGCAATATGCTAAATTAGGCAAACAATCTTGTATTGATAATCCTGATTCCTGTGGGTTAACTACACCCAAAGCCAGCCCTATATGTGATATAAGCAGTTATATTCCTGTACTAAATGACCAATTAGAATTTAACATTCCAATTTTATACTACTTGCCTCTACCTGAGAGCACAATTCCCATTGAATTATGGGTTAATGCCATTCTGCAAAAGCCATCAAAATTTACTAATGGTAAGTTTTGGCTTTTAATCAATGAATCTGGTTTTGTTCCCAAATAAACTGACATACAAACTTGCTTGAATAAGCTATGAATATACTAAAAATATTGATTTTATACTGCCTGATAATTGCGCCTGTTTTCGCCCAAAATATATGGGTTGATGCAACAATCGGCAATGATACAAATGATGGTTCAAGCTCGGAAACTGCACTAAAAACTATCCAAGCTGCGGCGAATTTGGCTCAAGCAGGTGATACGGTAAATATTCAAACTGGGATTTATCGAGAATCGATTACACCATTTAACAATGGCACAGCAGAAAATCCTATTATTTATAAAGCGGTTAAAAAAGCCACAGTGATTTTGCGCGGGTCACAACCTATTACCACAAGTCAAACGATTGAAGGCAACAATATAGGTCTGCCCTTTACTGCTGAATTAGATAAAATTGTAAAAACAGATGTCAGCAACTGGAATTTAACTCAAACCCCACGTTTTATAGTTGAGTTCAATAACGGACAAATTGAGCAACGTCACCCGATGGCACGTGAGCCTGATTGGGATTTGGATGTGAACTGGAAACAACATGAGTTCTGGTGGACAGCTGATGGCGGTTCAGAAAGTGTAATCTGTGTGGCAACGGATAGTGCATGTGATGCTGATAGCCGATCATTTAATCAACTAACTGATAATTATAGTGATCCTTTAGTCGATCCAGGACATTTAGGTGCGTATGATAATTTAGTCGGTGCAACGATTACGATTGTTGACGCGGTGCAAGGCGACCATGTATATCGGCGCGAAATTACCCAACATGAGCCATATTTAGGCCGAGTGACATTAACAGGCCATGCTTATCGCCGTGTTGAAGATAGCCCCGGACTGGGTTGGGGTAGTCGTTATTATATTGAAAATCATCCTGCTTTGATGGACTCGCAAGGTGAATACTGGCTTGATAGCACAACGCAAACATTATATTTATATGCTGATGAAATTAACCCGCAAAATTTAGAATTTAGCGTATTAGAAACCGCGTGGGATTTAACAGGTAAATCAAATATTGTGCTGCAAGATTTAACTATTGAACTGTATAACGGTGCAGCGATTAAACAGGATAATACTGCTGAGCAAAGCAGTTATAACAATCAGTTTCGCAATTTGACTATTCAATATGCTAATTATGGAATGTACTTATCCCAAGATGTGGGATTGAACCCTGACCCTAATGCAATCACCCAAAATTGTAGCCTCGAAAAATCAACGCTTTCCCAAATCGATAGTATTGCAGTGTTAGCTCAGGCCACGCGCTCTGTATCTAATGAACATATTCCATTTGAGTTTGCACCAATGACTCAAATCCAAATTGATGACAATCAAATTCAAAATGTAGGCTTGCGTTCTGATAGCGATAGAGGGGCTGGAATTCGATTCATTTACGCGGACAATGCCCAAGTTGTAGATAATGAATTGCAAAATATTGCTCATGATGGGATTCATTTTGATAAATCCAGTATTAACGCGCCTGATAAAAGTTATGATTTTTTGCCAGAAGAAATTACGCTGGAAAATATTTTAGTCCAAGATAATCATGTGACATTGGCCTGTTTAGCAGGTGGAGAGTGTGGTGCAATCCAATTTTCAGGCACGCCTCCAGATCAACATGTATTTAAAAATGTGTTGGTGACAGGCAATGTTTTACAAAATAATTATGGTTGGGCAGATATTTCTGAAAAACGTGAATTATGGGAACAAGGCCATTTTGCGTATGGTTTGTTTTTAAATGATGCCAGTGGCATTGCGATGTACCGTAATTCCTTGTTTAATAATTCTTGGGCGGGGTTAATGATTATTCGTCATTGGCGCGATGGAGAAATCTATTTTTATAATAATATTGCAGCGGGTGCACGACGGGGTGTGGATGTTTGGAATAGTAAAGCGGACGATGTTCACGGCACATTGGGTTTGCAAATCGTCAATAATATTATTGTCAACAATGGTGAAAATGGCTTCCAACATACGATTCGAGACAATGAAGATAAATTCACCACCGATTACAATTTATACTATAACAATGGTTGGACGCGACTCGCAACGCCAACGCTGATGCAAGCCACTCGCTTAAATCAAGCCTATCCCAGCTTATTATATTTACACAGCTTAACCCAATGGGAAGGAAATAGTATTGAAGGCAACCCTGCTTTCGTGTTATATGGCTATACTTCAAATCGAACTTTATTTTTACAACGTCGTTTCTTAGCAATTCCCACTGATTTTAAACTCAATGTGAATAGTGCGGCACTGGATAAAGGCTCAGATTTAGCCCCTGTATTAAGCCGCTTATTACAACAATTCAAAGTGCGTAATGTCTTACCGCAAGGTAGTCAATATGATATTGGGGTGAATGAATTTTTCTTCCAATCATTGTTTGGTCAAGGTTTGAGTATTAATTTGCAATCAGGTGCGGTTCAGGAAAGCGAATCTGCATTTAATGGCAAGATTACCACTTCAGACTATAGCAGCAATGTTTTGTATGTTTCTCAAACTGAGGATGTGGAGATTGTAATTGATATGGAAGTGGCTCAAGCAGATAGAGGTAAGCAAGCAGAATTATATTTAGTGGCTATTTTTCAATCTGAGAATGGATTATTAGCCCGTACCGTGATGCGTCAAGGTACTATTTGGCAGGACTGGAATGGTAGGCAGGAAACCTTAAAACCAGACTCGGTGATTGAATTAGCTGCGAATCAACAAATTGATATTTTCAGCGGTCAATTACGTCGTTTACAAGGACAATTCCAGATTTTCATAGGCTATTTGTTACCAGACGCGCAAGTGATGGTGTTTAATGCGGATACGCCAATCACTTTCACGGTACAATAAGTGTGGATAATATTCAGTGGCGAGACATCCGCTATTGGCGGCATAAACCTGTATCTGAAGCGTTGCAAACATGGCTTTTTTCGCACGATTCTTTGACTCAGCGTTTAAAATCACATTGTCAGCAAGCTTTTCAGGTGGAAGTATTAGCAGAAACTTGGCAATACCCCTTATTGAGTGAAGCAAAAGCGTTGAATATTCCATTGCGTGAATATGTGCGGATTCGGCATGTGTATTTACATTGCGATCATCAAGCTTGGATCTTTGCACGCACGGTGATTCCACGCCAAACCTTGACAGGACAGTACCGACGTTTAGCACGTTTAGGTAATTATCCATTGGGTTCAATTTTATTTTCAAATAATCGATTTCCGCGTTCTCATTTACAAGTAGCGCAATTAAATCCATCACATTTATTATATTATTTAGCTCATCAACAGCAACATTTTTCAGATAAATTATTATGGGCTAGGCGTTCA
This sequence comes from Candidatus Albibeggiatoa sp. nov. BB20, assembly GCA_016744725.1. GTDB lineage: Bacteria > Pseudomonadota > Gammaproteobacteria > Beggiatoales > Beggiatoaceae > Albibeggiatoa. The sequence continues at coordinate 11,956 of JADGDW010000044.1, forward strand.
ATTTTTAATTTATCTAATAAACCAATGTTAGTAAATGAAATATTTTTACCTGATATGCTAAACACTTTTGCTTAAGAATATTTAATGTAAAAGGCGGAAATATATGGGAGCGGGCTTATGAGGGGTTTTTCTCTAGTTATTAGTCATTTCACCTTACGCACGTAGGGTGGGTAGGACAAAGTAAAGCCCATCGAATACCGAATAAGGCAACAAACGTTCTAAAAATAAATGATTTGAAAACCCGACAGAGCATTGCACTCCATCGGGTTCAGTATTTTTACAATACGCGAACGGTTAATACACCTTCAATTTGCTTCATTTCATCAACTACATTTTGAGTGACTGGCGCAGAAATATCCACCAAAGTACACGCGACTTCACCACGCGAACGATTCAACATATCAATAATGTTTAAACCCGCATTGGCAATCACTTTTGAAATTTGCTCAATCATGTGTGGCACATTAGAATTCACCACCATCAAACGGTGTCCAGCACCATTACGCGGCATATACATTTCTGGGAAATTCACTGAATTGATGACCGTGCCATCTTCCAGATAATCACGGATTTGATCCGCAACCATAATCGCACAATTGTCTTCAGCCTCATTGGTTGACGCGCCTAAATGGGGTAATGCAATCACGCCTTTTTGCTTCAATAAATCATTGGTTGGAAAATCACATACATAGGCATTCAATTTGTCTGCGTCCAAAGCTTCGCATACCGCTTTATCGTCGATAATCCCGCCGCGTGAGAAATTCATCACGGTTAAACCGGGTTTGGCGTTGGCTAAACGGTCAGCATTAATCATGCCACGAGTTGCATCAATCAAGGGCACATGCACGGTGACAAAATCCACTTGTGCCAACATATCATCCACGTTTGCTGCTTGTTTGACTTCGGCGGATAATTGCCACGCATTTTTAACCGTGATATGCGGGTCATAACCCATCACATTCATGCCCAAAGCAACGGCTGCATTCGCCACTTTGACCCCAATTGCGCCTAAGCCGATTACGCCTAAAGTCCGTCCCGCCAATTCAAAACCGACAAATTGTTTTTTGCCTGCTTCAACGCTTTTCGCTAACGCTTCATCTGTGCCGCTTAAATTGCGGGTGTAATCCCAAGCTCCCAATAAATTCCGCGCACTCAATAACATGCCAGATAATACCAGCTCTTTCACCGCATTGGCATTCGCACCCGGTGCATTGAATACAGGAATACCGCGCTGAGTCATTTTATCAACGGGGATATTATTCACCCCAGCTCCTGCACGACCAACCGCTTTCAACGTGTCAGGCACATTCCAATCATGCAATTTATACGAACGCAATAAAACCGCATCAGGATGTTGAATTTCTGAAGCCACTTCGTAACTTTCGCGCGGCAAACGATCCAAGCCTTTGACGGAAATATTATTAAATGTGAGAATTTTATACATAATTAAGCATTCCGTTTTTCAAATTCTTGCATGAAAGCGATTAAGGCATCAACACCCGCTTCTGGCATTGCATTGTAAATACTAGCACGCAAACCACCGACTGAACGATGACCCGCTAATGTGACTAAACCCACTTCTTTAGCAGCAGCTAAAAATGGCTTATCTAAATCGGTATTGGCTAAAGTAAAAGGAATATTCATCCAAGAACGATATTTTGGATCAACAGGATTGGCATAGAAGTTTGAACCATCAATCGCCGCGTATAATTTTTCCGCTTTGCGCTTATTGATTTCTGCCATTTTATCCAAGCCGCCAACAGTGTCTTTTAACCATTGGAATACTAAACCCGCTAAATACCAAGCATAAGTTGGTGGCGTATTCGGCATAGAATCTGCGTCAGCCATTGCTTTGTAATTAAATACGGTTGGGCAATCATCGCTCGCGTAACCAATTAAATCATCACGTACGATGACCAATGTGACACCCGCAGGGCCGATATTTTTTTGTGCGCCCGCATAAATTAAACCAAATTTAGATACATCAATCGGACGTGACAAAATCGTAGAAGACATATCAGCGACTAATGGAATGTCACCTGTTTGTGGAATCTGGTCGAATTCTAAGCCGTTAATGGTTTCATTTGGCGTGTAATGTACATAAGCTGCATCAGGGCTGAATTTCCACTCACTGCTATTTGTCATGGTGGTGAAATTATTGTCAGAAGAATCAGCAATCAGATTGACTTCACAATACATTTTAGCTTCTTTAATCGCTTTCTTGGACCATTGTCCTGTATTGAAATAATCGGCTTTAGTTTTGTCACGTAATAAATTCATTGGTATCGCGGCAAATTGTCCTGATGCACCGCCCTGCATGAATAAAATTTTATAGTTATCAGGCACATTTAATACAGCGCGTAAATCATTAGTCGCTTGTTCGGCAATCGAAACGAATTCTTTACCACGGTGGCTCATTTCCATGGTTGACATGCCGCTGCCTTGCCAATCCAACATTTCTTGTTGCGCACGTTGTAATACTGCTTCGGGTAATGCCGCAGGGCCTGCACTAAAATTATATACTCGTGACATAGAAGATTCCTTGTGGAGTTATCCTTGGTGGGTGCATTCTTATAAAAGTTGTAGAATGTAGCATAACTGTGACTAATTATGAATCGTGAATCTCCCTTGTTTAGAAACTAACCTTAAATTAGCCATCGATGACAAACTACCAGCTTAAAAAATCTCGTATAATATTTGACCATCCAAAAATAAAGATTAATGACAATGAGCGATGATTGGCAAGATTACAGTTTTGATACGCTAGCGATTCGAGCAGGTCAACAGCGTACCCATGAAGGAGAACACAGTGAAGCGATTTTTCCAACCTCTAGCTTTGTGTTTGAATCCGCCGCACAAGCCGCAGCCCGTTTTGCGCACAAGGAAGAAGGCAATATTTACTCACGCTTTACTAATCCCACGGTTCGCAACTTTCAGCAACGTTTAGCCGCACTTGAGCAAGGTGAAGATTGCATTGCAACTGCATCAGGTATGGGCGCAATTCTTAGTGTGTGCTTGGGCTTATTAAAAGCAGGCGATCACATTATTGCCTCGCGCAGCATTTTTGGCTCAACAGTGAATTTATTCACAGGCATCATTGGTAAATTCGGCGTTGAAACCACCTTTGTTGAATTATCCAATATTGATGATTGGCAGCAGGCGATTCAAAACAATACCAAATTGATGTTTATAGAAACGCCATCTAACCCGTTAATGGAAATGATGGATATTGCGCAATTGTCTGATCTTGCACATCAACATGATATTTTACTCTGTGTTGATAATTGTTTCTGTACACCCGCATTGCAAAAGCCTTTAACCTTCGGTGCAGACATTGTTGTGCATTCTGCGACTAAATATTTAGACGGCCAAGGGCGTTGTATTGGTGGCGCGATTGTCAGTAATCACGATTTTTTACATGAGAAAATTTTGCCGATTATGCGTTCAGCAGGACCGAGTATGAGTCCATTTAATGCGTGGGTATTTTTGAAAGGTTTAGAAACCCTCAATATTCGGATGCAAGCCCATTGTAGTAATGCTTTACGCTTAGCTAACTGGTTAGAAAACAAGGATATGGTTGAAAAAGTCTATTACCCCGGTTTGACCAGTCATCCACAGCACGAATTAGCGAAACGACAACAATCTAATTTTGGTGGTTTGGTCTCGTTTGAACTCAAAGGCGGTCAGGAAACAGCATGGAAAGTGATTGATTCAACAAAATTGATGTCTATCACTGCTAATTTAGGCGATGTTAAAACTACGATTACCCATCCAGCAACCACTACGCACGGACGTTTAAGCGATGAACAACGGGCACAAGCCAATATTACCCAAGGCTTAATTCGTATTTCGGTTGGTTTAGAAGATATTGTGGATTTAGAAGCTGATTTAGCCCGAGGATTGATGCAATTGTAATATGCTTAAAGTAAAAACACTAAAATGGGCAGTCTTAAACTCTTTTATAGTCAATTTCGTTTTGGGTGTTAGGACTGGCAGTCCTGTATCACTTTAAAGTAAAACGACTATAATAACATAGCAATATAAAATTTAAGGCTGCCAACCCCTGATGAGATAGCTAAGCAAACGCGGCTGTTAAATCCAAACCAAGTTGTTTAAAGCAATCCTCCCAATCATCAGAACAAGTTTGTCGATAGACTTTAAATCCATCAAACCAAGCTGAACTATCGCCTTGATCCATCCATCGCCAATCTGCTGGATTTGGAATTAATACCCGCGCCGATTTTCCTAAACCGATTAATAAATGCAAATTGGTATTGCTCACGCCGATGTAATCATCAAGCAATGACATCAAGGCTAACATGCTTTCTAAATCATCACTGAAATGGGTAAAATCATCGATTTTTTGGGGCAACGCCTGTTTTAATGTTTGTATTTCTTGCTCAATTGGATGACGTTGTAAAATCACAAAATGTGCATCAACACCTTGTAAGGTTTCAATCAATAAATCGAGTGGAATTTCTTTTTGTAACACTTTATTTTGAAATTTTTTACTGACTTCGCTGGGTGGTTGTCCTGCTCTCCACGTCAATCCAATCAAAGGCTTACCCTGTTGTGATAATTGTGCTTTGACGGCTTCCCATTTTTCGGGCAATACAGATAATTTTAGCGCAGAGGGAATATCTTCAATTTGATTCATTCCTAAAGCCAATGGCAAATCACCGACTAAATATTTTGCATCCACCTGCTCAGGCCTTGGTTCATCCGCATCAATCACCGTATCAAAACAATCAACACGTTGTAGTATGGTTTTGATTTTCTTACCAGATTGATAAGTTAATTTTGCCCCACGTTGCTTTAATATTGGTGCAAAACGCAAAAACAGTAACTCATCGCCTAAACCTTGATCTTTATGGATTAAAATATGTTTGCCTGTTAAATTTTGGTCAAATGGCTCAACCTCAAAACGGCTATCAATTGCTTTAAAATCAACGCTACTAGCCAGTCGAGTGGGACGATATAAAAATGATTGCCAACCCTGTTCAAACTGCCCAGAAGCTAATAGAACTTGTGAATAACTTTGATGAAATTCATAAGAATGCGGACGCAGTTGTAAGGCTTTTTGATAATATTTAATCGCGGCTTGGGTTTCGCCTAAACGTTGTTTAATTCGCGCTAAATTGGCATAAGTATCAGGAAAATATGGATTGGCTTGAATCGCTTTTTGATAAAAATGTTGGGCGACATCTAATTTTTGCTGCGAAACATAAATATTACCTAAATTGAGATAAGCTTCCACATAATTCGGATTACATTTTAGAGCCGTTTTATAATGTGACTCAGCCTGTTCAAAACGTGCTTGCTCAGCTTCAATAATGCCTAGAAAATAATGTGCTTCTGCAAAGTTTGGTTTTAATTTCAAGGCATTCTGTAAAGATTGTTCTGCTTGCAGCCATTGTTGTTGCTCTATTTCAATACGGGCTAAATCAACATACGTTTGTACGGCATTTGTTTTTAATTTTAAGGCTTTTTGACAAATTTTGTGAGCCGCTTGAAATTTCTCTAGTTTGACCAAAACAATAGATAAATTATGATACGCATCAGCGTGACGTGAATTGAATTTTATTGCTTGTTGGTAACAGTGTTCAGCTTCGGTTAAATTCTGTAGTTTGACATAAACACCGCCTAAATTACTATAAGTATCAGCATTATTGCGCTCTAACTTTAAGGCTTTTTGATAATATTGCAATGCGGCTTCTAATTGTCCTATGGTTTGTAACGCATTTCCCAAGTGACTGTGATACATCGCGACTTTGGGTTTAAGTTTAATTACTTGTTGAAAATAGGCAATAGCTTGTTGTGGTTGTTGTGCTTGTGCTAAGGCCACACCCATCAAATGAATAGCCTCGGCATGTCTGGGTTGAGATTGAATAATTTTCTGATATAAATCACAGGCCTCTTTAAGTCGACCTTGTTGATGTAATTGTTGTGCTGTATGCAAAGCTTGACCAATATTCATAGATGATTCCAAGACTTGAAACTTTAACTTATTTTTCATTTTAAGATGCTATGATGTCAAATATATAAAATGGCTAGATTAGTTGACAGATAGCTTTATTTGTATAAGATTAATCAGTTTTATTAATAGTACCTATAAAGGAAGTTTTATGATTATTATCATGGGTCCTCACGTGTCAGAGGATGAGATAAAAGCGGTTGAGAAGAAAGTAGAAGAGTCAGGTTTAACAACAAATGTATCTCGTGGTACTGAGCGTACTATTATTGGTGCGATTGGTGATGAGCGTCAAGTACAAAAAGAAGCTATCGAAGCATTACCGGGTGTTGCTGATGTAATTCGTGTGGTTAAGCCTTATAAAATTGTAGCGCGTGAATGGCATGAAGCGGATACTATAGTGGATATTGCAGGTATTCCACTGGGTGGCAAAACCGTGCAAATTATTGGTGGCCCATGTTCCGTTGAAACACAAGAGCAAATGGATGCAGCAGCAGAAGGTGTTGTGGCGGCAGGTTGTCGTTTAATGCGTGGTGGTGCATTTAAACCGCGTACCAGTCCTTATAGCTTTCAAGGTAAAGGCGTTGAAGGTTTAGATATTTTCAAAAATGCAGCCGATAAGCATAAATTACCTATTGTGACTGAATTGATGGATGTCCGTGCTTTAGATAGCTTTTTAGAACGTGGCGTAGACGTGATTCAAATCGGCACACGTAACATGCAAAACTTTGATTTACTAAAAGAAGTTGGTAGAGTGCATGTACCTGTTATTTTGAAACGGGGTTTAAGTGCAACGATTTCAGAATGGTTAATGTCGGCTGAATATATCGCAGCAGGCGGTAATCACAATATTATTTTATGTGAACGTGGCGTACGTAGTTTTGAAAAAGCCTACCGTAATATGTTAGACGTAACAGCGATTCCTGTATTGAAAAAGGAAACTCACTTACCTGTTATCGTTGATCCAAGTCATGCAGGCGGTAAAGCATGGTTAGTGCCTACATTATCAAAAGCAGCGATTGCAGCAGGTGCGGACGGTTTATTAGTTGAAATGCACCCTAAACCATGTGATGCATGGTGTGATGCGGATCAAGCATTAAACCCTGACGAATTAAAAGTATTGATGGGTGAGTTAGAAGCTGTAGCTAAAGCTGTTGGTCGAGATATTTAAGATTTTTGATTTGCGATTTTTGCTTGAATCTCAATTTTCTCGTTTCCGTCATATTAAGGGAGCGAGATAAAATGAGATAGTCAAAATGATGATGTACTTTGATATGTTGTGATATTAAGTTTTATATCTCAGGACTGCCTGTCCTTAAAGGGCTAACAGTCCTAACATGTTATAAGCTTAAACTAATGCTTTATCGGCAATAATAATTCCATCTGAATCAGAATAAACATAGTTTTCAGGGAAGAATGTAATACCTGCAAAATTGACGGGAATCGACACATCACCACGACCATGTTTGATACTTTTTAGAGGATGTGTATTTAATGCTTTGATGCCAATAGGAATATCAGCAATTACACCAGAATCACGAATACATCCGTATACAATAATTCCTTCCCAACCATTATCAGCCGCCATTTGCGCAATAATGTCGCCGACCAAAGCACAACGCAATGAGCCGCCACCATCAATAACTAAGACTTTGCCTTTTCCCGGTTGAGCCAACTTATCTTTTACTAAAACATTATCTTCATGCACTTTGACCGTTTCAATTTGGCCACCAAACGCTGGTTTTGCACCATACATTTTAAATAATGGATCGGCTACTTTGATAATATCACTGTATTCATCACATAAATCCGCTGTTTGAATCGTCATCTAACATCCTCTCATCAAGCTGAAATTATCAAAACCATCATTATAACTTATAGATTTCACCATCAACAAGCAAGGACTGGCAATCCCAGACAAATCTTAACTAAGCCCGAAGATGGCCAATCCAATAATGATTGCTTTAAACCATATTTAACTTAAAGTGATAAGTGATGAATTTCTTAAACTCATTCACGATTTTGAACGAATCTTTTAATAAATCCCGCTCTAATTTATTCAATTGATTTGGCGCGATGTAGTTATCCAATTCTTCATTGTGTTCCAATTTACTCAGGCCTGTTTGTAAACGCAATGTGGATAAAAAGGCCAAAGCTTCAATTAATTCCACAGAGACCTTTTTTTCAAATACATCAAGCTGTTGCAAAGTTTTAATCCGCTCAATGGTATTGGTCATGGTGAGGCGATGTTCTAACGCTAAACTACGCACACCTTGTACGATGGGGAAAATGCCACCTTTTTTCAAATCCAACTGATTTTTATGATGGGATTTTTCAACGATGAAATTAGCAAAAAAGCCCAGCGGGGTTTCAAATGACAAGGTTGGTTTTGCGAAATGGGTGAAAAAGGCCTTGTTATCTTGCAATTTCTCGAATAAATAACCCTTTGCCTCACGTAATAAATCTTCGTCACCCGCTACAGCACACGCATCATAGAAAATCGCTAAATTCATCATGGAATTCTCAGCCGGTTCACTTATCCATTGATGAATCTCTTCTTTAAATTCGCTTAAAGGCTTACACCAATAAGAATTATTCACCATAATGTCACCTGGACAAGATGGATAACCAAAACTGATTAAAGTTTCAGTAAATTGCTGAGTAATTGCTTCTAAGCCATCAAATTGAAAACCATCACGCAAAATAATTGCATTGTCTTGATCAGTTTTTAAAACTTGCTCTGCACGACCTTCACTGCCCATCACCATCAAACAAGAATTTTCAATCAATTCAGGTGGCGCAATCAATTGATACAGTTTTTCAAAAACATTAGTATTCAACTCGTTGATTAATTGAGCAATATAACGAACTTTAACCCCTTTGGCTTGTAGGCTTTGTACCATGTGTACTAAGCTTTCACAGGCTTTTTGTAATTGTTCGGTGGTATTCGCTCGCTCAATTTGCACTGAAATCAAATGAGAGTGATTCGAGAAGAAGCTGAGTAACTCCATTTGATCTAGCACGCCCATGACTTCATTATTTTCGTAAATCACCAAGCGTTTAATTCTGTGCCGCGTCATTGTGAGTAAGGCATTGAATAAAAAGTCTTCTGTGGTCATACCGATCAAGTTATAAGTCGCAATATCACCCACAGGGCTATCAATTGATTTGCGCTGCAACACAACTTGTTCGCGTATATCCGTATCACTAACAATCCCGATTTCATCACCACGCTTAATCAAGATCGAGGTGATTTTATGTTGTTTCATCTGTGCCACAGCATCATAAATGGAGTCGTCTGCATTCACTGCAATCGGGGGTCTAACATAAGCTTCTTTAATTTTCGCCACCATGAAAGACGACAACTCTTTGCTGTAACGCTGCTCTATTAACGAGTCTAAGCGTTCAGATATATTTTGATAGTAAAACTTTTGAAATTCTTTGTTATTGTCTAATAAAGTCGTAAACAGTTCTTTTGGTAATAAATAGCAAATCAGCTCTTCTTCAACTACAAATTCTTTTTTGCTCTCGCCATCAATTAAAGCCATTGCATCAATCATATCTTGCGAAACATGAACTGAGGCAACACCATCATTGTCAATTTCTTGCACCACACCTTTGATAATAATATATAGATATTCAGGTGATGAAAATCGTTTAACTAACACATCACCTTGTTTAAAATAACCAATATCCATTGCTTCTGCAACGGCCTCAAGTTCAGTGGGACGTAATTTGTCAAAAGGAGCTATCGCGCCAATAAAGGCTTTTTGTTCTAATACGCTCAATGTAAATACCTTCGCAATTCTAAGTACATTGACTATTGTAACAAGATTTAGGCCATGACAGCATAAAAAAATGTTGCACTGCAAAAAAAAATTCAATCACAGCTAAATATCTCAAATTTGCAAATAATTTTATATTTAATTTTACAAAAAGCGTTTATCCTGTTACATCATTGCAATACAATGTCCTATATTCATATAGCCGCTATAAAATCTCATGAGTACACTGGCAATACAATCTGCTGTCGTTATGCAAACCAAGCTAATTGGTATTGGCCTAATTTCAGCGCAGCAAAAATGGCTCACGATTAACTCAAAACTCTGTGACATTTTAGGTTACAGTCATGACACTTTATTGGATTTAGATTGGCTTTCGATTATTGAACCACAAAGCTATGCACAACATCGAATGGCAATTCAACAATTATGGAATGCTGAAATACAACAATATCAAGCTGAATTTGTATTGTTATCCAAACAAGGCTTTTCCGTTCCCGCCACTTTAGATTTTCATCTACACCAGTCTGAATCAGGCCAGCATCAACTTTATTGTTTCGTGCAAGATAATCGCACTCAAGAACAACTCAACCAAGCCTTAAAACAAAGTGAAGAGCGATTTCAGCGTTACTTTGAAATTCCGCTGGTGGGCATTGCCCTGTTTTCACCTGAACGAGGTTGGATTGATGCGAATGAAAAATTTTGTGAAATGATGGGATACGATGACTTAGATGATTTACAAAGCGTATCATGGGTGACGTTGTCCCATCCTGATGATTTAGAGCATGATATTGAATACTTCAATAATGTTGTATCAGGCATGGTCAATGATTACAACATGGATAAACGCTTTATTTGCAAAGATAATAGCTGGATGTATGCCAGCGTTTCAATTCGTTGTATTCGCAAATTAAATCATCAAGTTGACTTCTTTTTTGTGTTAGTACAAGACATTACAGAACGTAAACAGTTTGAAATGGCTTTACGCACCAGTGAGAAACGCTACCGAACCATCTTTAATTGTGCTGCGGTTGCAATTGCCTTGATGGATAAAGAAGGGCGTTATCTACAGTTCAATTCTACTTGGTCAGAAATGCTAGGCTATAACAATCAGGAAATCTTAAGTAAATGTAATTTTGATGTGACTTATTCTGATGATATTCCTGCGACTGAAAGATATATCAGTCAGTTAATTAATGCTGAAGTGGATATTTGCCGACTAGAAAAACGCTTTGTGAGTAAAACAGGCCAACTGATTTGGGGTGATGTCACCGCGTCTGTGACTCGAGGTGAAACAGGCGAGGTTGAAGGTATTGTTGGTATTATTGTGGACATCACTGAACGCAAACAAACTGAAGAACAACTGATTCGAGCTAAAGATGCGGCAGAAGCTGCAACCAGAGCGAAAAGTGAATTTCTAGCCAATATGAGTCATGAAATTCGCACACCAATGAATGGTGTGGTGGGTATGACCGAGTTACTGATTAATACTCGCTTAGACAATAAACAACGTGAATACGCAGAAACCATTTCTCATTCAACCGATGCTTTACAAACTTTAATCAATGATATTTTAGATTTTTCCAAAATTGAGGCTGGCAAGCTGACATTAGAGCCGATTGATTTTGATTTAGAAAATGCGATTTTAGAGATTGCTCGTTTGCTGTCAATTACAGCCGAGTCTAAAGGCTTCGAATTGATTGTGCGTTATGCGCCCGAAGCCCCACGTTATATCACAGCCGATGCGGGTCGGATTCGGCAAATTTTGACTAATCTGATAGGCAATGCCCTCAAATTTACCGAACGAGGCCATGTATTAGTTGATATTGAATGTCTTACCAAAGTAGAAGACACTGCCTATATGAATTTTCAAATTCAAGATACGGGCATCGGCATTGCGGAAGACAAACTGGCGACTATTTTTGATAAATTTACCCAAGCAGATACCTCAACCACGCGGCGTTTTGGCGGGACGGGTTTGGGTTTAGCAATCAGTCATCAATTAGTTAAAATGATGGGCGGCGAAATCCAAGTGATAAGCCAAGAACGGATTGGTTCTACTTTTACCTTCCAATTGCCTTTACCTATCGCGACAATGCCTGCGGAATATCATACGCCACCCCCAGTGCCTCTTAATATTTTACATAACACCCATGTGCTGATTGTTGACGATAATACAATTAATTTAAAAGTATTAACTGAACAGCTTGAAACAGTGCATATTCGTTGCCATGCGGTGGACAGTGCAGAAAAAGCGATGATTGCATTGCGAGCGGCAAAACGGGCTGGTGATCCATTTTGGTTAGCGGTTTTAGACTATCTAATGCCCAATATGGATGGTGAAACCTTAGCTAAATTAATCAAACAAGATGTGCAATTGCAAGATACAACCTTGATGCTATTATCTTCAGCGGGCTATCAGCATAGTGAAAATATTCAGCATTTACATGGTGTTGGATTTTCTGCCCATTTAATTAAACCATTACCTAAACTGCAACTACAACGTACATTGGCTAGATTGCGTTTAGTATTTGAAAGCAAAGAACAATTAACTTATTTAATCACTATGGAACAAACACCCTCACCCTCACCCTCAACTCCAGTAAAAAATATGCGTCGTTTCGATTTGAATGTTTTGTTAGTTGAAGACAATGATGTAAACCGTGTTGTTGCATTTAATATGCTGGAAAAATTGGGCTGTAAAGTATCCACTGCAATCAATGGTCTTGAAGCACTTAAAATGCTGGATCAAGATTTATTTGATGTGATCTTCATGGATGTACAAATGCCTGAAATGGATGGTTTTGAAGCAACCCATAAAATTAGAGCTCAAGAACAATTACAGCATAAGCATGGCATGATTGTAAAACCTGCCAATATTGTTGCAATGACAGCCAGTGCAATGCGGGGCGATGCTGAACGTTGCTTAAACTCGGGGATGAATGATTACATTGCAAAACCAATTAATTTAAGCCGAATCATTAGCATTTTAGAAATTTACAGTAAAAAATCAGAAACTTCACCGCCGCTGATTAATAAAAGACTAAAACAGGTGGAAATTTTGCATGATACTCAGGAACAGCTGATTGAGGATAATAACATGCAGAAAAAAATTCTATTAGTAGAGGACAATCAAGTCAATGCAATGGTTGCTTCTAAATTTTTAGAAACTTTAGACTGTGATGTTTCCATTGTTGAAAATGGAGAACAAGCCGTATCTATCTGTGAAACAAGTCAATTTGATATGATATTGATGGATATTCGGATGCCAGTAATGGATGGGGTTCAAGCAACAATATTAATTCGAGAAATGGAGTTAAAAACACGGCAGCGCACCCCGATTGTGGCATTGACGGCAAATACGATGCCTCATGATTTGAAACGCTATGCTGCCAGTGGAATTGATGATTGTATTGCTAAACCTGTGAAATTAGAGACGGTCAAATCTGCTTTACAACGCTTTTTAAATTATACGCCGACATTGGTACGAAGTTCGAGACTTGAGCAAAGAAAGCTAGATTCCAGTATGGAAGCGATGTCTGAGGTTGAGTCTGATGTTATTATTGGGAATAAGGCTGCTAGAAGTTTGCCTATTTTTAACGCTGACCAAGCAAAACGTATTTCAATTGGTAATTTATCTATTTTACAAAGAATTGTGAATAAATATCGAGAAGATACACCAAAACAAATTGCAAAATTAGAACAAGCCATTGGCAATAATGATACTGCAACAGTAGAACGAGCGGCACATTCAATCAAAGGCAGTTCGCGTAGTATTGGTGCAATGCGTTTGGGACAAGCTGCGTTTCAATTAGAACGATTAACAAAAGATACAGAGCTAACAGATTTATTGCCTAATGTTAGCCAATTACAAAATGAATTTAGTGCATTATTGGCAGAATGGGATAAAACCGACTGGGAACATATCGTAGAGGGCTAAGTTTGAATCTAGGTAGGATTATTGATTAAAAGCTGTGACCCCTTATATAGCTTTGTGAAATTTAGATAAAGAGATACTTGAATCTATTAAAGAATAAATGATTTGTAATACTTAGATATTTGATTGTTTTACAGAAAAGATACAATCTATAAATATATTTGATGGAGAGAATAGTAGATTCTGAGCTAGATAATATCATTAGTGATATGAGGATGGGATATATCATGTTGCGGCTAGGAATTGAAATATTAAAACACTCGTTTCCCAGCGTGGACAACAGCGAACAACTATACAAGTTGCTCACTGTTTAAGATGCTTATTATAAAGATAAAATCCAAGCAGTTAATGCTTTTGCATCATCATCTGTTACTGTTGGGTTAGGAGGCATAGGAATTTGTCCCCAGATACCAACCCCACCTTTTAAGATTCTTTCAACTAATATCGTCGCTTCAGCCGTACCTGTATATTTCGCTGCCACGTCTTTATAGGATGGTCCTACTACTTTCATCTCAATTTGATGACAGGTCATACAGATATAACCTTTTTCAGACATTAATCCAGTCGCTTGTTCGGTTGTTAAAACGGCTGCATCAGTTGCTGCTGGAGCTTCTTCAGCCACAGGTGCAGCTTCTTTTTCCTCAACGATTGGAGCTGCTGCTTCTGGAGCGGCTTCCGCTGCGCCTAAGCCTAAAACCCAAGCCACGATGTCAGTCATGTGCTCATCAGAAACCGTTGGGTTAGGTGGCATCGGTATTGCGCCCCAAGTGCCTGAACCGCCTGCTTTAATTTTATCAGCTAATATTGCTGCTGCATTACCATCAGCTTGATATTTTTGACCCACTTCACGATAAGAAGGGCCTACTAATTTAGTATCAATTTGATGACAGCCTAAACAGGCATAGCCACTGTCTTTAATAAGCGAAATAATGCGCTGGTCTTCAGGAGACATATCGCTTGCACCTGTATCAACGACTTCAGCGACCTGCATTGCTTCCCCAACATTCACACTACCCATGGGTTGTAAACGTAATTCAATGGATTTTTGCTCGAATTCAGGTACTCCATTCTGAGCGATACTGTTACCGAAGTCAGCACCTAATTTATCCACTAGTAAGTAGGTAATACCACCAAGTATTAAAACACTCGGTATAACCATCCACCATATTAATTGGTTTCTTGCACGAATAGAATCATTTTGACTCATTGAACATTCCCCTTTGTGATTATTTTAACTCTAGGAAAAGATGAAAAATCTAAGTTTCGCAGTATAGCATAGGAAAATATCAGGTTGCGACAAAATATCAGCCTTTGCTACTATTACACACAATTTTATAGTTTAAATTGAATTTAACTAAATTAACTTTATGATTATCATATTATTTAAATATGTTGATTATGATATAT
>JADGDW010000232.1 GCA_016744725.1 Candidatus Albibeggiatoa sp. nov. BB20
GCCTAATTTTAGTACAAACTCAGGGGTAATTGGGGGTTTACCAACGACACCTCGAATGCCATCAGTACCAAAATATTTACGTTGTTGCATTGTTATTTTTTTAGTGTAATAGAAAAAGATAATCACACAATGATAACAAACTCAGGCCTACTATTTCATGAAATTCATTATATTTTTAATTCCTTAATACATGTGTCTGAAACGAGCTGTTTGCTTCAAAGCTACAGTTTTAAATACCTGATTTTTAGTTTACGGGACGGTGTATTTTCCATCAAAAGCTTAAAACCTTCGCCTTTTAACAGTGTTGATACCTTATAATCCAATACCTCTTGCAGGAATCAATGGCTTAAGGTTTAATGAACCAATCCACATCTTTTGGAGTAACAAACCATGACTCTTTTTAGGCAATATATTAAACAAGTAGTTGTTTGTTTTTCACTTTTATCAATTTTCAGTTTGAACTTAGAGGCTAGGGAACTCAGAGAAGTCCCTGATAATATCATCCAATGTGATACGGCCTGCATCCAAATTGCTTACCCTTATGCCCTTATCAGCCAAGACGTATATGATGATAATGCCTCATTTGATAAACAAGGCTGGACAAGAGGTCAAGGCCTCATTGTGTTTGACTTTCAAAATACGGATTTATTTTTTGATGATGAAACATGGCTTATTCAAGGTGATGATGGCTTACACATGGGTTTGTATATCAATGCTGATAGGCACGAAGCTGTATTAGCTGTGCGCGGTACTGAATTTAACAGCCTAGATGATTTACTCGCAGACATTCAACAATTATTTGGTGCAATTCCTGAACAGTATGAAAATGCACTTAGTGCAACAGAAGAATTATTACCTTATATTCAACAAACAGGTTATTCATTGGCAATTGCTGGCCATTCACTGGGTGGTGGTATCGCACAATATATTGCTAACTCATTCAATCTACCTGCAATCACTTTTAATTCAGCTCCCATTTCTGAAGAAGTTGAAAATGATTCGTTTGCCCGAAAATATCCTGAGGGCTACACGGGGGAATATCCAACCCCATTTATTTATAACTTAGTGTTTAGAAAAGAAGGCGGATGGTGGTCAAGTTATGACATTATCGCGGACTCCTATAGCAGTGCAAATTCGGGCGGTTTGTTAGGTACTTCATTCTCTTTAATTACTGAAGAAGGAGTCGATTTACTTGAATTGCATAGTCTTGATGAAATGATTGAAGAAATGCAACGCCGTACCACTCAATAACATCCTTTGCTAACAAAAGATAAAGCCATGCGTCAAATTGTACTGGATACAGAAACCACAGGTTTAGAGCCAAAAGAAGGCCACAGAATCATTGAAATTGGTTGTGTTGAAGTGGTTAATCGTCAAGCGACCGACAATCATTTCCATCAATATCTACAACCTGATAGAAAAATTGATGAAGAGGCAATTCGAGTTCACGGTATCACCAATGAAATGTTGCAAGATGAACCACGTTTTGCTGACATAGTGCAGTCTTTTATGGCGTTTATCCAAGGAGCTGAATTATTGATTCACAATGCTCCGTTTGATGTCGGCTTTATCAATTATGAACTGCAATTACTCAATCAAAATTGGCAAGGCATTGAACATTATTGCACTATCACTGATACGCTACGAATGGCGCGGAAGCGATACCCCGGTCAAAAAAATAATTTAAATGCACTGTGTAAACGGTTGGATATTGATAATTCTAAACGAGAATTGCATGGCGCATTATTAGACTCACAAATCTTAGCTGATGTGTATCTTGCTCTTACAGGTGGTCAAGCCAGTTTATTGGGCGCAGAGGATAGTAATAACAGTGCTGAAGCGACTCAGATTCGTCGGATTAGCCTTGAAGCAGGACAATTACCACTGCTTGAAGCAACCGAAGAAGAGCTGGCTTTGCATCAACAATATTTAGAGCGGCTTGATAAAGCAGTTGGAAATCATTGTTTATGGCGTAGTTTAGAGCAAAAAGCAACTGAAGCCTTAAGTTCTTAAATTATAAGCTGGTTCGTAATTTAATTTGTGCTTAACTAAGACTCTGTTTCTTATTGTTTTTTAATCTATTCCCCTCAGCAATATGTACGAAATAAGTTTTGTACAGTTGCAGTTTAGGCTATAATTTTATTTGATTTTTACCACACCTAAACCTGCATGACATTCTGCAAATTTCATGTACGATGAAATGGAAATCGACATCATATTAGATGTGATGATAATCCAAGCCATCCATGATTTTTTGTTCATTTTATCCAAGCAACTAAAATAATATTAGGCTGGAGGGGTATCGATGAGATTTAAATTTTTATTATTCAGCTTGTTACTGCTGTTAAACTACAATAGCCATGCACAATCGTGCACTGTTGTAGCTAAAGCACAATTAGCTGAAAATATAAGTGAAGTAAAAATAATCCACAATATGAGCCAACGAGAATTAAGTAGCTCAAATGCCGAGCTTTGTGTGGGTGATGTGGTTGTGATACCTGAGTCTTTTGCTCAGCCTGTGGTATTGGATTATTACAGTGAAAACTTAGAACAACAGCAATTAGCCACAGGTCAACAACATGAGATTATGGGCTTAGAAGCACCTTGTGGCAAATGGTGTAAATTAACAAAAAACACTAAGCGTTTGTATATGCGTTTAACTCGCAAAAACATTAACCCACCGAATCGAATTGTGGCAACAGAACGAGGAGATAATGAGGATTTTCCTGTTAGTACATTGATAACAGATAATCAACAACCTTTATATTTATTTGCTCAACAAGGTGAACTTGGCTTTTTTTGGAAAGGAGGTAAAAAACCTTATCAATTAACCCTAAAAAACCAGCAAGGCCAAACGATTATCAGCCAAAATAAGCTGCATACAAAACATACGCAGTTTAGCCTACCCAATGTTGAACCCAATCAAACCTACCAGTTAATATTGCAAGATAAGCAGAAAAAAACACTGCAAACAGGGATTAGGTTTAGATTGCCTCCTTTTCCACTTGACCCCGATGAAAATAGATTATTACGCTTAACTCGCTTATTGCTTGACTCGGAACATAATTGGCGGCTAGAAGTGTGGCGACAATTGCAAGCCTTAGACGATAGCCCTAAAGTCAATAAATTTAAAGCACATTTAATTGTAGACGATTTTTAAGCAATACTGTGTGCCCTTTTATGCTAGGAATGTATCTGTAATATATTGCAGTTTAGAGCTATTTAAGTGCATATTAATATTTGATAAAAATTTTAAAATTAGTTATATTGATATTAAATAATAACAATTCTCATTTGCAAGGCAAATTATGGCAATTACCCACCAAGTTAGCTGTTCAGACGAAAAAACACCTCATTTATCCGTAAGCCAAGCCCTTGAACGTATCATCCAAACGGTTCAACCCATAACAGGTTATAAGCAAGTCAATTTACATCAAGCTTTGGGCTGTATTTTGGCTGAAGATATTCAATCACCGATGCAAGTGCCAACTTATACCAATTCTGCGATGGATGGGTATGCGGTTAATGCGACTGATTTGAATATTGAAGGGGTACAAAGTTTACAGCTAGTGGGTTCTGTATTCGCAGGCCATCCTTTTGAGCAAAGTATTCAACAAGGTCAGTGTGTGCGGATTATGACAGGTGCAATGCTGCCCCAAGGTGTTGATACCGTTATTATGCAAGAGCATGTGGAAGTTGATGCCGAGCAGATTAAATTTAATCCTCAACAGCATAAAGCGGGACAAAATGTGCGTTTGGCTGGCGAAGATATGCAACTGGGACAAGTGGTATTAAATGTAGGTAAGCAAATTTTACCACCTGAATTAGGCCTATTGGCTTCATTGGGGATTGCTGAAATCAGAATCAAACCTAAGTTGCGGGTTGCATTTTTTTCTACTGGTGATGAATTATGCCCTGTTGGACAGCCTTTAAAATCGGGACAAATTTATGACAGCAATCGTTATCAGTTATTTGGGGTGTTAGCACGGTTGAATCTTGAAGTGATTGATATGGGTGTGATACCTGATGATTTAGAGCAAATAGAACAGGCATTTACCACAGCCTCTCAGATTGCCGATGTACTTATTACTTCTGGTGGGGTTTCAGTGGGGGATGCAGATTATGTTAAGCAAATTTTGGATAAATTAGGTCAGATTAATTTCTGGAAAATCGCGATGAAACCAGGGCACCCACTCACTTTTGGCACAATCAATCAAGCCACGTTCTTTGGTTTACCTGGTAATCCTGTATCAGCATTGGTGACATTTTATCAATTTGTACAACCTGCATTACAACGTATGATGGGGCAATCTGACATAGCGCAGCTCACTTGGAAAGTCCGTTGTTTATCTAAATTAAAAAAGAAAAAAGGCCGTACTGAGTTTCAGCGAGGCATATTAAAGCAAGCAGAGGATGGAGAATGGGTGGTCACAACGACAGGTGCACAGGGTTCACATATCATTCGCTCTATGAGTGAAGCCAATTGCTTTATTGTGTTGCAAGAACACCAAACTGTTGTAAATGAATCTGAATATGTGACTGTACAACCACTCACAGGACTATTATGATAGAGGGGTTGATAGAATTTTCACAAAAAGACTTTATTGTTAATTCTTAGAGGAAGTGTATATGAAATCATTACGTAAAGCATGTTTAATGGCTTTGGGTGCTACTGCATTGTCTGTAGCTGCTCCTACCCAAGCAGAGATTGTTGCAGAAGATATTTTGCAAGGGGTGACCATTAGCGGTTTAATCGAAGTTAATGCTTGGCAAACTGAAGATTATGCAGGTGTTGATAGCAGCGATGTGACTTTAGCAACCGTTGAATTAGCAATTGATGCGCAAATCCATAAATGGGTAAGTGGTCATGTATTATTTTTATTTGAAGAAGATGCAACTGAAGAGTTGGTTGTCGATGTAGGTTATATCACTATTGGTAATACAGACTATTCACCTCTTTATTTATCTGCTGGTCGTATGTATTTATTTGGTGGTTATGAAACGAATATGATTTCTGACCCATTAACTTTAGATATTGGCGAAACACAAGTGTCTGCGATAAAAGTAGGCTTTGATGCTGCGGGTGCTTATGGCTCAGTGTATGCTTACAATGGCGATACTCAGAAAAATGAAGATGACAAAATTGAAAACTTTGGTTTAGGCTTAGGTTATGCGTTAGAAAGCAATGGTTTATCATTAGAT
>JADGDW010000045.1:0-11175 GCA_016744725.1 Candidatus Albibeggiatoa sp. nov. BB20
TATAAAATATCGTTACATATTAGGGTTGACAGAGCATTTTCCTGATGTATAATTATAGAGATAAGTTCAATTTGGATACCCATGTAAAAATATAAATCAATAGAAAATAATTATCTAATATACTTTTAACCGAAAAATTTCAATAATTAAAGTATTTTTAAATACTGCCCATTTAGCTTAATTTACTAAATTATAGTTTAGTCATTTTTAATAAAATATGCAGCAACAATTATAAAGAACTGAAATCTGATATTTTTGAATAAATCATCTAATTATTGTGAATCAATGTTCATTAGTTGTATGCTATGCTCTTGTTTGTAGACGATACATTTTAAAGAAAAAACAATGACAGTTGCAGAAAAACCATGGAGCGGACGTTTTACCGCCTCAACCAATGAATTTGTCGAAGCTTTTACTGCCTCAGTAGACTTTGACCAACGTTTATATGCTTATGACATTATGGGTTCAATCGCTCATGCCAAAATGTTAGCAAAAGTGGAGGTTTTGACAGAACAAGAATGTCAGCAAATCGTCACAGGTTTAGAACAAATTGAGCAAGAAATCGAACAAGGACAATTTCAGTGGTCGGTAAGTCTTGAAGATGTTCACATGAATATCGAAAGCTGTTTGACTGCAAAAATTGGTATTGTTGGTAAGAAATTACACACAGGCCGTTCACGTAATGACCAAGTTGCAACCGATATTCGGTTATATTTACGTCATGAAATTGATTTAATTATCAATGAATTGAATCGTTTACTCATTGCATTAGCGAATGTAGCTGAGCGTGAAGCGGCAACGATTATGCCCGGATTTACTCATTTGCAAAGTGCGCAGCCTATTACCTTTGGCCATCATTTATTAGCATGGTGTGAAATGTTATTGCGCGACAGAACCCGTTTACAAGATTGTCGCAAACGGGTGAATTCAATGCCGTTAGGTGCGGCGGCGTTAGCGGGTACAACATATCCGATTGACCGTGCTTATAGTGCAGAATTGTTAGGGTTTGAAACGGTTGCAGCTAACTCATTAGATGCAGTGAGTGATAGGGATTTTGCAATTGAATTCACGGCAGATGCGGCTTTATTGATGATGCATTTATCACGTTTTTCTGAAGAATTGGTTTTATGGTCATCAGCACAATTTAATTTTATCGAGTTAAGCGACGCATTTTGTACGGGTTCATCTATCATGCCGCAGAAAAAAAATCCTGATGTACCTGAATTGGTGCGTGGTAAAACAGGCCGTGTGTATGGGCATTTACATAGTTTGCTTACGTTAATGAAATCACAACCGCTGGCTTATAACAAAGATAATCAAGAAGATAAAGAGCCACTTTTTGACACGGTAGATACGATTCGCGGCAGTTTAAAAGTGTACGCGGATATGATTCCAAGCCTGCAAGTCAATGCGGATAATATGCGCCAAGCAGCTAAAGCAGGTTTCGCTACCGCGACAGATTTGGCCGATTATTTGGTACGCAAAGGTGTGGCGTTCCGAGATGCTCATGAAGTTGTGGGCAAAGCTGTCAGACATTGTATTGATAATAAATGTGATTTACCTGATTTGGAATTATCTGTGTTGCAAGGTTTTTCTGAGATAATTGAACAAGGTGTGTTTGAAGTATTGACTTTAGAAGGTTCAGTTGCGGCTCGTAATCATTTAGGTGGCACAGCTCCAGAGCAAGTAAAACAAGCTGCTCAGCGTTTGAAAGCACAGATTTAAGCTTCAACAGGGCTGGAATAAGCATCGCCAGCCCGAAAAACTATTGAGCTTGAAGTTTCACTTTTAAATCAGGCGGTGAAATAAATACAAACTCTTTTCCATATTTTCTGCGCCGTAATAAATTCAACTCATCTGACATTTTTAATAAGTCGGTACGTGCGGTTTGATAGGTAATTTTATGTTCAGCTTGATGCTGTTTAATTCGATAAATTGCATTTGGGTGTTTAATCGCATGTTTTAATAATGAAAGCTGTCTATAATTGAGTTCGCCTTTTGCTTGGGAATGTTCAAGTAGTTTTTCAACCTCTTCAATATCATCGGCTTTTTTATGTAAATATTGATGTAATGCCGTGATACCTTGTTTAATCACATCCATTTGATGAATCAAGAAATAAGTTAAATCATTATCATCGGTTTCGGTGTGTAAATAAGCTGTGCCATATTGAATCGGGGCTTGTTTAATAATACGAGAAATCGAAATGAATTCAATGAGCCAGTAGTCTTGCTTTGCCATTGCCCAATAAAATAAAGCCCTTGCTGTTCCTCCATTACCATCAATAAAGGGATGAATATAACCCAGCATAAAATGCAAAATGACGGCTTTAATAACAGGGTGAATAAAACCATTTTCATCTGTTGTGTGGTTGGCAAAATGACAGAGTTGTTCCATATATTGCGGCAAACTTTCGGCTTTAGGCGGAATATGCAGCACTTCAGTTCCTGTACCATCTATCACTCTAATATCATCATCATTGGTTCGATACTGTCCTGCCCTTGTTGCATCATCGAGTGTGTTTTGAGTCAAAATTTCATGTAAACGCAAAATTAAAGCGGGTGTTAAATCATCTTCTTTAAAATCTTGAATCATTTGCATAGCTTTGTAATTATTAACAATCATGTGTTCACTATGATCTTGAGGCGGCCGATTTTGTCTTAACATTTCTTTTGCAACGTTTCGGGTCGTTGATGCACCTTCCAATTGGCTAGAACTGATGGCTTCTTCAATTAATGAGTTAATTAAATAAGTGTTTCTGGTGTGTGGGTTTGTCACAGCTTGATCCATTGTGATATGACCTGCTGCATTTTGATCTAGCCAATGTAATTGTTTTTGCAGACTATCTGGCACACAGAAGCCAAAAGGCATTCCTTTCGTATCTTGTAATGGGATTTCTTTCCGCACGTTTTGCCGAGCAAGTTTGATTGCCACCCAATATTCTTCACTAGAAAAATTTTTAGGCGGGATATGGTATTTTAGCTTTTCCCAATGGACATAACGTCCTTTTGTATCTGTCATACCGATATTTAGGGTAATCAATTTGATTAATTTATCTTGTGGAATGTTCTGGATAAATTCAGATAGCAGTGGTGGGGATTCTGGAATTTTCATGGCTTTTTTCTAAATACTAATTTCTATAAAGTTAGTATATTATACAAATTGACATTATTGTAGTCATCACTCTACATTATTAACTCACTTTACGTATGTCATGTAGAGCGAGTAGAACAAACTGAAACCCATCTTATTAGCTCACTTTACGTAAATAAAAGAGTGTAGGGTGAAATATAGTCGTTTTATTCTAAGATGATACAGGACTAGTAATCCTTAGTTTTAAAAGCAATTGATATTTAAAGAGTTTCATGACTGCCAATCATCGCACTTAAGATGGAATTGACTATAGAATAATAATTAATATGGAATTTATTCATAAACTGCCACAACAGCTTATTGAAGATATACCGTTGTAGGTTTTATTGAGAATTTCAAAAAAAAGATGTTTGTCATGCCCCAAGCTATCGCCACGCCTTTTATTATCCGCCCGAATCCACAGTCAATAAAAACATGAGTAACGTATTATGCTAAAGTAAGTGGAATTTGCCAGTTATGAATTTTTACGGAGAAAGTATGGACTTAAAATATCCTGTTTCTACAATAGACGATATGTATCATGCTTGTGACCCTGATAAACCGCTTTATGCAGCCCATGATGAGCGTTATCGGGATTTATCAACAGTGCGTGGGCAACGCAAAAGTTGGATTAATAATATTGCTAGAAATATTAGCCGTAATCAGCAAGTTGGTAAACACTTTAGTATGCTATTTTCTGGGCATAGAGGTAGTGGTAAAACAACCGAACTATACCAATTAAAAAATAAACTTGAAGCTGATAAATTTTTTGTGGTGTATTTGGATATAGAAAATATTTTGGATATGAATGATATTGAATATCAAGATGTTTTATTAAATGTTGCCAATGCTTTGTTTTTAGCAATGGAAGAAAAAAACTGGCAACTAAATGATGATTTATTGGAAAATTTATCTGATTGGTTTGCGGATAAAATTGTCGAGCAAGACCGTAAAACAAGCTTAGAAGCAGAACTCAAAAGTGAAGCAGAGGCGGGTTTAAAAACATTTTTTGGTGGTTTGCTGATTAAACTCACGACAGCTCTCAAGGTGAGCAGCACCCAACGTGAAGTCATTCGCAAAAATATTGAACGGAATTTATCAGTGTTCAAGTCGCATTTGCAGCGTTTGATTACCGATAGTCGGCAAAAAATTCAAAAGGCTGGTTTTGTCGACTTGGTCATTATTGTTGATGGTTTAGAAAAATTGTTGTACGTGCATGATAAAGAACGCCAACACAATAATCACTATGAATTATTTATTCTCCATGCAGAGCAACTCAAATGGGTTAACAGCCATATCATTTACACCGTTCCGATTACCTTGGCTTCACAAACCAATTTGAAAACTGAATTTTCGGAAATGTTGGTGATGCCAATGGTGAAAGTCAGCAGTGAAGAGGGGAAAGAAGCTTTATGTGATTTGATTGCGAGACGCATTAAAATTGAAGCGGTGTTTGAGAACAAAGCGTATGTTGATGAACTTATTATTCTCAGCGGTGGGGCAATTCGAGATTTGATGATTTTGTTGCGCAACGTCACAGAAACCGATGGTGACAAAATTGTGCAGGATGACATTCAATACGCTAAACAGGCATTAATTAAATTTTATAGCCGTCAATTAATTACCCTAACTGAAGCCGACAAACAGGTATTGCAAGCGATTCATCGAAAACAGCCTAATGAACATAGTGATAGTTATGCACGCTTAACGAATAATCGTATTATTTTAGAATATGAAAATGGTGAATTGTGGCAAGCATTGCATCCAGCCGTGTTAAAAATCGAAACCATTCAAACTTTATTAAATGCCAACTCTGCTTAGTGTGACCTGATGGATTCTGCTGATTTTCCCCGTCTTTTACGTGCCCTGCGTCGTTGTGAAACAGCGCATTTTTATTTGTTTTTTGTTCGCTGTAATTCGCCACAGTACCGCCAACAATTGGTTGCAGCGATTAAAGCCCAGTCTCAAATCCCAATTATTGAAATCAGCATTCAAACTTTAATGCAAAAGTATGATTTTGATAATTTTTCTATCGCGGCGGCTTTAACAATAGAATTAGATACTTTACCGCCAGACCAAGCTGTGTTTATTTATGATTTGGAAGCTTATCTACCTAATCCCCGCGAACAGGTCTTTGAAACAATACCCGCTTTTCAAACATTGCAACAAATCAATTGGCAACGCAGTGTCTATCAACGCCTCAACCGTGCCTTGTTTTTTTGGTTGCCCGAATATGCTTTGCAATTATTGGCGACTCATGCACTGGATTTTTTTGATTGGCGCA
Source organism: Candidatus Albibeggiatoa sp. nov. BB20 (assembly GCA_016744725.1). Taxonomy (GTDB): domain Bacteria; phylum Pseudomonadota; class Gammaproteobacteria; order Beggiatoales; family Beggiatoaceae; genus Albibeggiatoa. The sequence goes on from JADGDW010000045.1 coordinate 5,415, forward strand.
GTGCTATTTATGAATTTGATATACCCAAGTCCCAACAAAACGACATTATGCAGGCGGAACTTCAGGGTTTTCGCTCTGGTGAACTCCACGCTGCTGATTATCTTAATAAGGCAGAAAAACAGCGGTGGATAAAAATGTTGCACAGTTTGCTGGATGAAGCAACGACCACAGAAGCGCAAGCAGATTTACAGAATGACCTTGGTAGAATTTATTATTCTATCGGAAAATATGACATCTCTTTGGATGCTTATCAAAAAGCGTTAGATTTAAGTCGTCAAACTCATCAGCAGCAATTAGAAGGCACGACTTTGAACAATATTTCTCAAATATTTAAAGCAAGAGGGGACTATGAGACGGCGTTAGGGTATTTAAAACAATCGCTGGAAATTGCTCAGGAAATTAGAGATCGTAAAAATGAAGGTGGTTTGTTGAACAATATGTCTACAATAGCTTATGCCAAAGGGGACTATGAGACGGCGTTAGGGTATTTAAAACAATCGCTGCTGATAAGACAAGAAATCAGCGACCGTAGCGGCGAAGGCACGACTTTGAACAATATTTCTCAAATTTACTCAGCAAGAGGGGACTATGAGACGGCGTTAGGGTATTTAAAACAATCGCTGCTGATAAGACAAGAAATCGGCGATATGTCTGGTATGTGTGCGACTTTATTTAATATCGGACATATCCATTTAGAAAATAAAGAACAACAAGAAGCCCTTGCAGCATGGGTACAATCTTATTTAATCGCTAATAAAATTGGTGAAGCACAAGCTTTACAGAATTTAGATAATTTAGCCAAACAACTGGGCGGCACGGGCTTGGAATATTGGGAACAATTGGCAAAGCAGTTAAATTCATGACGCGGCGCGTCTGGACTGCATTCCTACGCGGCGCGTAGGAACGAGGTGTGATGATGTTGATATATGCTACACTTTTTAAAATATAAACTTACAAGAGAAAACAAATGGATGCAGTCACAATAAACTATGCAAGCCAAAATTTACCACACCTCATCAAAACGGTCACAAACAACACAGAACCAACGATTATATGCAGTGATACGGGTGACAAAGCAGTGCTTATCTCATTAGAAGAATTTAATGCTTGGCAAGAAACTCTATACCTCCTATCCAATCCAGCGAATGCCGAACGCCTACAACAATCAATCGAACAAGCCAAAACAGGCAAAAAACAACAAAGACAACTGATTAAATCATGAAACTCACATTCACAGAATTTGGATGGGAAGATTATCTTTGGTTTCAAAATAATGAGCGCAAACTGCTTAAAAAAATCAATACGCTCATCAAAGAGGTACAAAGAACACCTTATGAAGGCTTAGGCAAACCAGAAAAACTTAAAGGTCACTTATCTGGTTATCTGTCACGTAGAATCAATGCTGAGCATCGTTTAGTTTACGAAATAGACGAAGAATGTACCGAAATCACGATTATTTCTTGCCGATACCATTATCAAAAATAAGCTATGGACTGGAAACGCGGGAACAATTAGCACAATAATTGAATTCATGACGCGGCGCGTAGGAACGAGAGTGTGAGCAGTAGGCATCGCAAGCTCAATCAAATAAAACGATTCCTTGTTCCCACATTTCTCGTTCCCATATGCAGAGGCTGTAAAGAACTCAGCTTATCTCGTTCCCGCATGGCATGTGGGAACGAAATAAAATCATAAATCTTGTGAATTCTGGTTTTTTTCTAGCGCGGTAAGTTCCAGTGACTACGTTCTGGTAATTCAGCATTGACACTCTGCGTCATTAACCATCTACGACGCGGAGCATCTGCACTGCATTTCAACGAAGATCGTTAGAACAAGACAACTTGATAACGAGCTATAAAATCAAGAAAATGTCTAACTATTGCGAACTAATATTTCTAACGGCTCGTGCATAATTATAAACTCGTTCAGTATCTTCACCTACAGGCCCACCCTCTACTTTGGTGTCATAACGAATTGCACCCGCACCATGTGAATCCTCCCCGTTATTATCAACTGCATATCCAAAAGCCACATACCAAGCCCAGTAACGTTTTTGCTGTTCCTCTGATACATTAGAAAAATAAGCAGAGGTGCTTGACCAAAAATAGGCATCTTCATCAGTGATATTAAAATAATCTGGATTGATTGCAGGATAAACCCCAGAATAATCAACAATACTCTGTAATTCTTTAACATTTGGCAAATGCCAATCATCATAACCAGCATATTCAAGATTCTCAGCATAAGCCAAGGCATCAACCCAATCTTTACCTTGAACAGAATCATCTTTCATCCACATCAAACCTGTGCCGTAATCAGAAACTGTACCATCACCATTATCAACAAATCGGTTAATACCATAATCTTCACCACTGACACAACGCACAAATTTTGCCGCTACATTGCCATTAGTTGGAGCTTCACCATTTGGAGGCGGAGGATTATTTTCTGAACTATTTTCAGTATCACCTACACCAGCAGGTGCATCAGATTCTTGAGGTGGAGGGCTATTTTCTGACGTTGCTTCAGTATTCTCAGTACCAACGGGTGCACCAGATTGTTCAAGTGGTGGCAATTCACCGCCTCCATCACCTGTAGGATAGCCCTTAATATGTCCCGTACCATAATTGAGGCCAAATGCAGTAGGGCTACCGCCATGTGTTGTGCCGACTTTATAATCATTATTCGACCAAAATTGGAGGTGTTTGCCGATAGATTCATCACCAAAACTAAAATAATCTGTGTCGATGTAAGGCCAGCCTTGTTCAAAGTCCTCAATAGAAATAAGTTCTTTTAAAGAGGGCGTTCGCCAATCATCGTGGTCTGCATACTCTAAATTAGCACAATAATCCTGTGCTGCCTGCCAAGTATATTTTTCTGCTGATGGTATTTGTTGCCAAGTCAGCCCCGTGTTGTTATCAGCAACTGTGCCATCACTATTGTCTGTAAAAGAAAAACTGACACTCTGATATTGAATATCCTGACCATAAAAATCATCGCCGATTTGTGCCGTAATCTCGTTACCATTGTCGTCATAAGACAACTTTTGTCCTGTCTCAATAATAAATCGAGGCACAGAATCACAGTTTCCTATTACTGTCTGTGCATCTGGTGCTTGCCCCGCACTCAATTGTGTCATTTCAAACCGAATATTTTCCAAAGAATAAGATTGTTGTAGCTCAACTTGTCCCCAATCTTGTCCAATCAATACAGCAGGAGCAGTAAGAACGCCTGTTTCAGACGTATAAGTTGCATTGGTAGTCGTACTTGTATCAATTGTTCCTACTGATTCTAGGTCTAAGTCAAATGTGACAGGCTGTAAAGCAACTAAATCTAAACTTAAACTGTAATTTTCTGATGTATTTGCATCATTTATTTTGGGTAAATGTAAGCGTTGACTGACCGTATCAAAACAGGCGTGTTCCAATGTAGACAATGAGTTTGCCATGCTTGGTTGGTTTAATAACAATAGAGAAATACTTAAACCTAATGGGCTTAGTATTTTATTGCTTGGTATTTGCATAGTGATGAGCTCCCCTAATATCAAAATGATATGACGTTTCTAACGTCACTTTATTTTATATACGAGTGAATAACTCAAAGCTGTCGCAATACTTATGGGGTTTAGAGAGGGGGATATTTGCTATCTATTTTAGCTAGATACATAATAAAAAAACCATTGTTGGAGACAATGGCTAATGTTGCTTAGTAAAAAATCCATTATTAGCTATAGTGTGGTTTTATTTTTAGTCATAATTCAAAATGCTTGTCTTTCTAAGGCTGGTATTTTTATTTATGTTGATAATATTGCGAAAAGCCCTGTTGAAAATATTATTTTAGAATTTACAGGGGGTGCAGAAGTGATACTTAAAATAATGCCTAATGAACAAGGCATGAAAAGGATTATTTCTGCGGCTGATTCCTCTTTAACCATACATTATAAAATGGGCAATCATTGCTATAAAGAAAACATATATATCTATTTTGAAAGTAGTTACTCAGGAAGCATCTATATTAAAATTAAAGATAATGGGGAAATTGAGTGGCGTGATGAAATAACACTTTAGTCAGTTTGATTGTCTCATTCCCATCTATTGAATTTGATCTACATTGATAATATTAAATTGGCACAACACTTAAAGGAACACATTGAATGACACAGTTGTTAACTAAAATAAGCAGAAGTATTTGGTATTGGCTGGCTATACTGGTTTTGGGCGCGATAATGGAAGGAATTGCTCTTTTCTTTCAACATCAACTAGATTATGGCCCTTGTGCTGTATGTATCCATGTGCGTATCTATGTAATGGCGTTTATGTTAGTCGCTTTGCTCGCACCACTGATGAGAAATAACAGAATACTTAGAACTCTGAGCCATATTATAACCCTGTTGCTTTCTTTCGGTTTGATGGAACGCTCTTGGAATCTCCTCGCTACTGAACGCGGCTTTATTGAAGGTGCTTGTAGTATGAAAATCGGATTTCCAGAATGGTTTGCACTTGATAAATGGTTTCCAAATATATTTGAGCCTTGGGAGCCATGTGGTTATACCCCAGAGCTTTTATTTGGTATCACAATGGCTGAAAGCCTCATTGTCCTCAGTGTTACGGCAATTCTAATTACTGCAATCATGAGTTTATATTCACTGAAAAAATAGCATAATAGTCCACTATCCAATTCTAAAGGGACTGCACATTTTTAAAAAGTGTGCAGTCTCAAAGAGAGTCATTTCACTATAAAGTATAAGCAATTGTGTATTGTGATTTTTGCAACATATCTTGGGTATTGATACCATAACCAACGTACAAACGTGCCCCTTGCAGATTACTGACATCTAAACCAGATAAGATAGTTAACTGATGCGTGCTCTCCAATAAACCTGTGTAAAAAGCCGCTATATCCGCACTTGCCGAATCAGCATAAGCCGACCACGTTTGTCCACTATTGATAAACCATGAACCGTTGAAAAAAGCCAATACATAGATGTTACCAATTATGCCTATATCTGTAGGATTAATCGTTAACACGCTGTTAATAGAAGGCTCTGTTGGACTACCGTTATTGACTGAACTCACATTGAAACCACTACTATTTGCAATATTGTCTGGTACACCAGATAAGCCAATCACAATTTCACCCGTCATGCTACCATCATCATTCGTGACTAAATTGAGCATCGGCGGTGTTTGTACACCCAAATAGCCAAAATCATTACTATTACGTGTATCGCGCGTTCCTTGTGTATTATAAGGCTCAACCGCATAAACAGTATCTGTGATTTCATCATCAAGAAAAAATTGGGTCGCAAAATCGTAGATATTATTACCATTGGCATCATAAGCACGAGCGCGTAAATGAATATGTACAGTCCTGCTTGGATACCATCCAGGATAAATGGTTTTGAAACTAACTTTACCTTCTGCATTAGTGAGTTGAAATCCCCTTAAAAAATCCTGCCCTTTGGTATTAGATTGACCATTACCTGATACATCAGAGTATTCACCAGCCGCGTCCGCGTGCCAAATATCAATTTGCATATTGGGTACAGGATCAGTACCGCAACTGTTGCCATTATCGTTAAAAATACTCAGATTCAAGGTTAATGGTAAGCCATTTAGCACCGAGGCTCTATCCGTATCAAGTGTAATATCAGCACGATTGAGCTTTTCATCGACCCAGTAAGGGCCTTTGGCCATCGAAGGAGGAAGCGTACATGCTACATCTTCAGCATAGGCCGCTTGTGTCAACTCAGCTAATCCGT
>JADGDW010000045.1:11185-26920 GCA_016744725.1 Candidatus Albibeggiatoa sp. nov. BB20
CACAAAAAGGCAGTGCAGCCATTGCTTTTAAAGTAAAGCGGCGTGATTGGCTAATAGTTTGATTTAACATTGAATATTCCATATTATTCATCTCTGTATAGGCATTGTTTTAAAACAAAGTTCATCTGCATGATGAGAGTCAGTTATATTTTCCGTGACAGCAAAATGACTTTAATATTATTGTATGGGAAATAAGTATAAAATCTATCATTAAAATTTGAAATTATAGATAAATAACTATAGCAAAATAATATCTATTTATTTTTCAATATAAGCTTAAAAATCCGCCTTTTAGGCAAACAAGATTGATCTTACAAAATGCAGGCAGGGAAGTTCAGTAACAAAGTTATTCCTGATTACCCATCAAATGTAGTTAAAACCGACCTGAGAGTTGATGAACTATAAACTAAAAATATAGAGCAACGGGGAAGAGTAATAAAAAAACAAGTGCAATTTTAAATTGGGTACAGCCTCCCCAAGTCCATAGAGGATTATGGAACAGAAGAATAATGTGAAGAAGCCTTATTTAATTGGGAATTCCCGAGAAGTTATGTATGTTCCAAGTAGGGGAGTAATAGAATGTCGTCAATATTGAAGAATATTGTAGCTTGGATTAAACGTCATCTCAGTTCAAAGCATGAAGTTGTTTCTGTGGTTTTAAAGTCGTTCAAAAAATGGGTTGCAAGCATACTTGTATTGCCATTTGGCTTATGTTGCTTTCAATTTCTCCCATGCCTTATCACATGCTTAAATTGTCTGATGATGACGGGGAATCAGGAAATGATTTAAACCTCCTAATTCTTTATCTGTTTGAGCAAGAGCTAGGAAGTGAAATAATTGAACTATGCGATTTTTTTGAATATCAAAGTACCATTAGTACCACCAAAACCAAATGAATTACTTAAAGTAATATCAATCGGCATTTGACGTGCTTGATTAGGCACATAGTCTAAACCTGCACATTCTGGGTCTGGATTTTCTAAATTAATCGTCGGTGGCGCAACTTGGTCACGAATACTTAACACTGAAAACACCGCTTCTAAACCACCTGCAGCACCTAATAAATGCCCCGTCATCGATTTAGTTGAACTTACCGCAATTTTTTCTGCTGCGTTACCAAATGCCCGCTTAATTGCCATAGTCTCAATCTTGTCACCTGCGGGTGTCGATGTACCATGTGCATTAATATAATCAACTTGTTCTGGGTTAATCTCAGCATCTTTCAAGGCATTGAGCATACAACGTTTTGCACCATCACCATCTTCAGCAGGCAATGTCATGTGAAACGCATCACCACTCATACCATAGCCAACAAGTTCTGCATAAATTTTCGCGCCACGCTTTTTAGCATGTTCATATTCTTCTAAAACCACAACCCCAGCACCATCACTCAACACAAAACCATCACGGCCAGAATCCCAAGGACGGCTAGCTAATTCAGGTGTCTCATTAAAGTGAGTTGATAATGCACGTGCAGCACCAAAGCCACCTAAACCCATTTCAGATGAAGCCATTTCAGCGCCACCTGCAATCATCACATCCACATCGCCATACACAATTAAACGTGCAGCATCACCAATATTATGCGTACCAGTGGAACAGGCAGTAACAATTCCATAGTTAGGGCCTTTAATACCATATTTAACCGACAAATTACCCGCAATCATATTGGTAATATTGCTCGGCACAAAGAAAGGAGAAATTTTGCGAGGGCCTCCCTTTAAGAAAGCAGAATGTCCTTTTTCAATACCGGGGAGTCCGCCAATGCCAGAACCAATTGCAACTCCAACCCGATCTGCATTATCTTCAGTAATTTCTAAACCTGCGTCTTCAATTGCTTCACAACTGGCTGCGATCCCATAATGAATAAAGGGATCCATTTTTTTCGCCTCTTTTGCTGGCATATACTGCGTGACATCAAAGCCATCGATTGTTCCTGCAATCTGACTTGAAAAGCGTGAGGCATCATAAGCAGTCATTTTTTTTATGCCACTTTTACCCGCTAATGCCGCTTCCCAGCTTACTTGCACGTTTAAACCCAATGGCGAAATTGCACCCAATCCTGTAACAACAACACGTTTATATTTCACTGCGCTACCCCAAAATACAAAAAGGCCGGTATCACCGACCTACATCATTCTTAAAATGGAGTGCAAGTATCGTGAACCGAAGTCCTCGTTGGTTAAACCAAAATGCTTGTACTCCAAATCCAAACTAATGACAACACTAATCTTCTAAGTGTTTGTTAATATAGTCAATAGCTTGTTGAACTGTTGTGATTTTTTCAGCTTCCTCATCAGGAATTTCACACTCAAATTCTTCTTCTAAAGCCATGACTAATTCAACAGTATCTAAAGAATCTGCCCCCAAATCTTCTACGAAAGAAGAGCTGCTTTTTACATCTTCTTCTTTAACGCCTAATTGTTCAACGACGATTTTCGTGACACGTTCTTCAATGGTTGCACTCATGCCTAATTTTCCTCCAAAAAGCAGTTAGGACTGCTTAAGTTTAACTTAACGTTCAGTTGGTTGACAAAATTTGCTGCGTTGGCATTATGCCATATACATGCCGCCATTCACATGCAAAGTTTCACCTGTAATATAACTTGCTGCATTCGATGCTAAAAATACCACCGCTGCAGCAATGTCTTGCACATCCCCAGCTCGGTTCAGCGGGATGTTTGATAATAAATTATTTCGATATTCTTCTGGCAATTTCTGAGTCATATCGGTATCAATAAACCCCGGTGCAATCGCATTAACTGTAATCCCACGACTGCCAATCTCTTGAGCTAATGATTTAGTAAAACCAAGCACACCCGCTTTTGATGCTGAGTAATTGGTTTGACCTGCATTACCTGTTAAGCCTACTACAGAAGTTAAGGTTATAATTCTACCATGTTTTGCTTTCATCATTGCACGCAAACATGCTTTTGACATACGGAACGTGCCGTTTAAATTGGCATTAATCACATCTGTCCATTCATCATCTTTCATACGCATGAATAAATTATCGCGGGTAATCGCCGCATTATTTACCAATATGCTAGGCATTTCTTTGCCTAAATCTTTAAATAAAGCAGCGACTGATTCACTCTGTGCAATATTTAAAACTTTGCCAACACCCTCAATATTGTTGTCTGCTAAATATTGACTGATGGCTGCCGCACCATTTTCTGATGTGGCCGTACCATACACTTTTGCACCTGCTGCACCTAATGCTAAAGCAATCGCTTGACCAATACCACGACTTGCACCTGTTACTAATGCGGTTTCGCCAGTTAAATCTAATTTCATGCGTCGTCCTCCGCCGCTTTAGCTAAGGCTTTGTCTAAACTTTCAGGATCGCCTAATGGCATCGTGACCATGGTTTTATCAATACGTTTGTTCAAGCCTACTAATACCTTGCCTGGCCCTGCCTTAAAGATCGTATGCACATTATTGCTTGCCATCAATTGGATGGTTTCTACCCAACGAACAGGATGATGTAATTGTGCTTGCAATGCGTGTCTAATATCATCTGGATTATCATGACAAGTCACATTGAAATTATGAATCACAGGAATTTTCGGGGGGCTGATATTGGTTTCTTCCAATTTTTCCGCCATTTTTTCCGCCGCAGGTTTCATCAATGCACAGTGGGAAGGCACGCTGACATGTAATAAAGTGGCTTTTTTTGCCCCTATGTCTTTGGCTATACGCGCAGCACGTTCAACGGCTATTTTATGTCCAGCAATAACGACTTGACCGGGAGAATTAAAATTCACTGCACTCACCACATCGTTTTCCGCAGCTTGAGCACAGGCTTCAATCACTTTGTCATCTGCCAGTCCCATAATCGCAGCCATTGCCCCTGTTCCTTCAGGCACAGCTTGCTGCATGAATTGTCCACGATGATGCGCTAACATGACCGCATCGGTGTAACTGATTGATTGGGCACAAACTAAAGCGATATATTCCCCAAAACTATGTCCTGCCATGATTTTAGGTTGAACGCCGTCTAAGTCGTTCCAAATCCGCCAAATAGCAATACCTGCTGCTAATAATGCAGGCTGGGTTTTTTCAGTTTGTCCTAGCTCTTCAGCAGGCCCTTGTTGTGAGAGCTTCCATAAGTCATATTTTAAGACCTCTGAAGCTTCTTCGAACGTTTGTTGAACAATAGGGTAAATGCTAGCCAATTCTGCCAACATGCCGACTGTTTGTGAACCTTGTCCGGGGAATACAAATGCGTGTTTCATTGTTTGGTTATAAGCTTTTTTAGGTTTAAAGTTTTTAGTGTTCTAATTTTTTCTTAATTTCAATAATATCTTGTTCTGATAATTCTGTAATTGATGTAATAAAGGCAATATCCATATCTTTAAATAATAAGGATTTAACCATTCTTTGTTTTTCTTCTTGTATACCTTCAGCTAAACCTATCTGAATACCTTGATTTCTCAATACTTCATGCTCTTTTTGAATGGCTGTTAATAACATTTGTTTAACCTCATTCTTATCTTGATATACTCGATTGAGTGCATCATAATCCGCTTGTTCATGTCTGCCATGAATCACCAGTTGTTCAAACCAGTTTAGCAGAATTGAGATGGCTTTTTTATCCTCAGCCTTATCAAATACAGTTATTAACTCTTGTTTTAATAAATTAATATCATAAGTGTGCTTCAGCTAAAAATAAAGTTGAAACCACATTTTTTATATTGAGTAAATCTTGTTTGTTAAACTCATTTTCTGCAATTTTAAAATAAGCCAGATTCGGTATATATGTATCAAATAAATCAGCATGTTCAATTAAATCTTTAATATTTGTTGGTGCTGTCCATTTTGCATCACCGTTATATAACACAATTGGAAATATCGGTGGTAATAAAGTTGCATTTTTATGAGCTGCAATATAATCCATATAAAAATTAGTAATGTAATTCAATACACGAACAGCCATAAAGCGTTGTATTGTGGACTGAAATTCTACTAATATTAAAATATATGCAGGCAAACGATTTGGCTGTTTAAAATGGATTTTATAAATAATATCGCTTTCAGCTTCTTTGTAATGTGCTGAAACAAAAGATTTATCCAGTTTCTCACAATGCTCAAAATCTAAATCTTGCACCCAATCTAAATGAACAAAAGTTTCTAATAATTCTTGGAAAATAGCTTTATTTGAAAACAGTTTTTTATAACCACAATCATGGATATTCATAAAGTTAAAACTTCAACAACACTGCACCCCAAGTAAATCCACCGCCAATCGCTTCTAGTAATAAGGTTTGACCTTTTTTAACTCGTCCATCACGTACCGCAATATTCAGGGCTAAAGGCACGGATGCCGCTGAGGTATTACCATGTTCTGAAACTGTGGTGACTACTTTTTCCATTGGGAAATGCAATTTCTTTGCGGTGGCACTGATAATACGCATATTGGCTTGATGTGGGATAAACCAGTCAATTTCATCTGCTTGCATATTATTTTCAGCAAGGGCTTCTTTAACCACTTTGCTTAACTGGGTCACAGCAAACTTGAAGACTTCAGTCCCATTCATTACTGTGAAACCACTGCCCACAATTTCACCTTGATTAACTTGACCACCGACAGTCAATATATCTTTGTGACGACCGTCAGCATGAAGATGAGTTGAAAAAATACCAGGTTCAGCACTGGCTTCTAAGACTACCGCGCCTGCACCATCACCAAATAGCACACAAGTACCACGGTCTTTCCAATCTAAAATTCGAGAATAGGTTTCCGCACCAACCACTAAAGCCCGTTTTGCAGAACCTGTTTTAATAAATTTTTCTGCTATCGTTAACGCATACACAAAACCGCTACACACCGCTTGTACATCAAACGCAGGCGCACCAATGCAACCCAGACGTTCTTGTAATAAACAGGCGGTGCTAGGATAAATTCGGTCGGGAGTAGTGGTGGCTAAAATAATGAGGTCTATATCTTCGGGCTGACATTGCGCCATTTCTAATGCTTGGCGTGCTGCATGTTCTGCCATATCACAAGTCGATTCATTTTCACCTGCAATATGCCGTTGCTTAATACCTGTACGCTCGACTATCCATTCGTCATTGGTATCAACTATTTTTTCTATATCAGCATTGGTTAAGATTTTTTCGGGTAAATAGCCGCCTGTGCCAATAATTTTTGCATATTGACCTTCTTTGCCTTGATACATAGCTACCCCATTTTAATTTTGTGTCAATAACGTGGCTAATTGATTGCTGATACGTGCAGGGACATTTTTCTCTACTTCAACAATCGCCTCTTTAATTGCCTGCGTAAATGCGACCACATCCGCACCACCGTGACTTTTAATCACAATACCACGTAAACCCAATAAACTCGCACCATTATAACGACGTGGGTCAATTTTGCGTTTTAAATTTTTAATTACAGGTAGGGCAACCAAGGCAGCAAAGCGTGCATATAAATTTCGGCTGAAACTTTGCTTTGCATAATGTGTAATCACTTTGGCGACTCCTTCGCTAGTCTTAAGCGCGACATTGCCGACAAAACCATCACAAACCACGACATCAGCCGTGCCTTTAAAAATATCATCACCCTCGATGAAACCAATGTAATTAATTGGTAATTCTGTGAGTAATTTAGCCGTTTCTTTGACCTGCTCATTACCTTTAATTTCTTCTTCACCAATATTTAATAAACCCACTTTTGGATTTTCAATATTATCAACAGCACTGGTTAAAATCGAACCCATCACTGCAAATTGCAATAAATGCTGTGACGTGCTATCAACATTTGCTCCCAAATCTAACATGTGGGTATGTCCATACATAGTTGGAATCGTGGTGATAATTGCAGGACGGTCAATCCCCGGTAAGGTTTTCAATACATAACGTGCTGTCGCCATCAACGCACCTGTATTACCCGCACTGACACAGGCATCGACTTCACCTGTTTTGACCAAATTAATCGCCACCCGCATTGAAGAATCTTTTTTCTTTTTCAGCGCAAACGATGGTTTTTCATTCATTTCAACCACTTGGGAAGCATGATGAATTGTAATACGTTGGCTTAATTTAGCTGGAAGTTTTCCTAGTTTTTGCTTTAATACGTCAGCATCTCCAACTAATGTGAGATCCAAATCTTTATATTCACGGAGGATTTGAAGCGCAGAAGGGACAGTGACCTCTACGCCAAAGTCCCCACTCATCGCGTCTAAAGCAATACGAGGAGTCAAACCTTAATCGTCCTTGCTAGGTAAAACCTTACGACCACGATAATAGCCATCTGGAGAAATGTGGTGACGCAAATGTACTTCACCTGTTTGTGTATCTTCAGATAATGTTGCTGCACGTAATGCATCATGAGAACGACGCATACCACGTCTTGAAGGTGATTTCTTATTCTGTTGAACAGCCATTAGATTACTCCGACTTTATGTAAGGACTGGCAGCCCTAATCATTTTTTAAATTTTTTAACACACTAAATGGATTGCTATGCTCTCTAAACTCTTCCCACTGTTCCGCTTGTTGATATTCATTCTTAGGACAAACATCATGATTTGCGATAATAGGCAAGGCCAAAATTAGCTCATCTTCTACAAGTGAAATCAGTTGAATGGGATTGTGCTCTAGCTCTAAAGCATCATATCCACCAGGTAAGTCATTTTCTGTATGTCGTTGAGTCAAAATCATTAACCCAACTTTTTGATTAACCACCCAAGCGACAGGTTTTAAGCAGCGTTGACAAATAAGCCCAACTGTTGCGCCGATATGCCCTTGAATCAAGTGATGATTATCTTCGTCTTGAGTAAAGTGCCATTCAAATAAAGCTTTGCCTTGTTTATCATTCAGGCTGCTTTGCAAACGCGGCATATCATCAAAATCTATCTCACCTTTTAAGACAACTGATTGTTGTGCAAGGTGAATTGGGTCTATTTCTTTGGGTAAGTCATTTAACATGAGGCGGGAATTCTATAATAAATGGGTTCGCTTATCAAGCACGTTATTTTATGATGTTAAGTTGGCTATTTCAAACTAAAAATAATGAAACTGACAGGCTCTATCTTAAGTGGATATGCTTAACTCAAATTCTAACATTTATTTAGTGACTTTTATATTTAAGCCAAGATCACCATATTTAAGCTTTAAAGGTTTGATTTTGAGCAATAGAAAAATGCTACAATAAGCATATAAAAATAATAATCATCTCATAGTAGCATATCACACGTTATACCACCTCGATGAAGAATACATCACAAATACAGCAAACTGAATTGGATGCAGGTTTTGTTTTGCCTTCTGGTTTTCCATTTTTGCCAGATGAGCTAGAAACTCGGACTGAATTTAAACAGCGTCTACATGGTTTATTAAAACATCCTATTATTGCAGGTCATGCCCAGCTTGTGACTGATAGTTATAATACAGTGTCTCAAGCATTGCCTATCCAAGTGACATGGGAACAATGGGCGCTGCCGTTTCAAGATCAAGCGGGCGATATTCATTTGCGTTTACAGGACTCACAGATTGAGCAGTTAAATAAATCTAGTTCATCTCATCCCGTTTATGCGCAACTCAAATTAGTTGAAAATGGCAATAAAAAAGAGGCTAAGCCAGATAATATTATATTTAAAATTACAGGATTGCATTTAAAAACTAAAAATTATTTAGTACCTATTTACCATCAATTACCGCCAGCTTTATTGTATAGTTTGGAAGCGCATCAGAATTGGACTAAAGCGGTCAGTTTTACCCAGCATGATAGTTTAATGCTTGCTTCAGCCAGCGAAGATAATACGATTCGTTTGTGGCAAGTTGGAAGTGGGCAACAGCCAAATGTGACATTTGAAGCGAAAAGTGGGGTGAATTCTATTGCGTTTAGTCCTGATGGGAAGTTATTAGCTTCGGGCAGCAATGATACATTAATCCGTTTGTGGAATGTAGAAACAGGACAAGAGCATCAGATTTTACAAGGTCATGAATATACTGTTTTTTCAGTTGCATTTAGTCCTGATGGTCAAGTATTAGCTTCGGGTAGTGTGGATAAAACCATACGCTTGTGGGATGTGCAAACAGGTCGAGAATTATTTACCTTGCGTGGTCATGATGGCTGGGTTTTTTCAGTTGCCTTCAGCCCCGATGGACGTTATTTGGCTTCAGGCAGTCGCGATAAAACCGTAAAATTATGGGATGTGAGCAATGGAAACGAATTATTAACATTGCCTCATCAATCAAATTGAAGGCTTATATAGTAGTTTCGTTATAAATTGTTACAGATATAGTCATTTTATTCTAAAGTGATACAGGACTGGCAGTCCTCGATTTTGAAATTGATTGATATTTAAAGTGTAAAAGGACTGCCAATCCTAACACATAAACCGAAATTGACTATATTAATCTTAAATGGTTATAGCTATGCAAATAAAAATTCTCATGTAACACTATAAGAAGAAAATCACTGTATATCATAAGTATTCAATTTTTGCAGTTGTCCAAACGATGCTGGCAACTTTTTTAGCTCGTTATTATCTAATCCTAATCTACTCAATTTTTGCAATTGTCCAAACGATGTTGGTAACTCTTTTAGTTGGTTTTTATATAAACTTAAATAATTTAAGCTTTGCAGTTACCTAAACGACGTTGGTAGCTCTTCTCTAAACCCAGATGCAAACACACTTGTGTTATAACTGGTGGCAGGGTTCATAGCATAACGCTTGAACAATTTGCTTAGGTTAATACTATGATTATTAATGTTAAAACCGCTATTATTGGAGTCTACCATGCAATCCAACATAAACATCTTCCTCGCTATATAGCTGAGTTTTGCTACTGCTTTAATTGATGGTTTCAACTTGAACTTTAGTTTATGTTGCTCTCAGAACTCCTCCCTTGCCTTATCATCTTCTTAATTTTGGCTGATCATTATGAGTAAGCAGGAAATTTTTTATGGTGTAATCGTATAAATATCACCATATTGTACTTGTAATCTAAACATATTTTGTAATGGAATTTCTAATAGCCACGCCAAAATAGCTCGAACCACTCCAGCATGAGTCACGATGGCGACGGTTTGGTAATCTTTAGTCGATAGCTGTTCTACAAACTCTGTTACACGTTGATAGAGCTGCACAAAACTTTCACCTTCCTCAGTTTGTACGTTGACGAAGTCATCTAACCATAAACCGAATTGTTTTGATTTAATGTCATCCCAGTTTTTTAACTCCCAAGCCCCAAAATTCATTTCTAATAAGCGGCTATCTTTTTGATAAAATTGGGTTGGAATCGATTGGGCTAATTGAGTACAGCGTGACAGCGGGCTGCTAAAAACTGCATCATAGTGAGAATAAAGCCGCGACAAAATAGCTTGTTTCTCAGTCTCAAATGAAGTTGCTAACGATATATCAGTTTGTCCATAACAAATGCCCGTAGCAATATCAGGTTTGGTATGGCGAATTAAATGAATTTGCATAAATATTCCATATCACAATCTTTTTATTTAAAATCTATTCAATATTATTACTCGAATTCAAGTGAATTTTTTCTATATTTAAATAAATATTTTTTATTATCTAAAAACATCAATGCCAGCCGAGGGTATTTGCTATGACAATTGGACGTAAGCTCGCTTTAGGGTTTGGTTTTTTACTCATCATGTTGGTTGCTGTTGGCTCAGTGATCTATGTGCTGAATGATATTGTGTTGGGTAAAGCACGGGAAATGAGTCAGGATGATGTCCCAGGGGCGATTCTGTCTTTATCGCTATTGGATGAAATTAGTGATATGAATACCAGCGTACTCAAATACATCATAGGTAAAGGCAGAGAAAAAGATGGTTTTGAGAAAAATAAACAAGAATTTATTGATTTTCTTGAAGAGCTTAAACCCTTGGAGTCCAAAGAGGATGAGAGTAAGGTCATACGACGTATTGAATTCTTATTCAATAAATATGTGACAACCATTGAGCAACAAATTTTTGAGCGTTATAGTCCTGATGTTGAACATTGGGCAATCAATCAA
Source organism: Candidatus Albibeggiatoa sp. nov. BB20 (assembly GCA_016744725.1). GTDB lineage: Bacteria > Pseudomonadota > Gammaproteobacteria > Beggiatoales > Beggiatoaceae > Albibeggiatoa. The sequence continues at coordinate 22,173 of JADGDW010000045.1, forward strand.
GCCCATCGGATTGAGAGTGATGGCGATGTACTTGAACGAGTGCTGAAACAAGCCAGTCAAGCTGAAATGGATGATTCATTTAAATCAACAGATATGCAAGAAGTGATGAATGATGATTTACCGGGGATTCATAATTATTTGTCGTTAGTGGATGAAGGTGGGGATTTAATTAATGACTTACTTGAATATGTTTCAGGTGATGAGGAAGAGAAAAATGAATTTGCTGGAAACGCGGCTGAATTTGAGAAATATTTTAATCAATTAAAGCCTTTAGAAACAAAACCACATGAAGTTGAGAACCTAAGACAAATAAATGATTTATATAACAAAATAAAAAGAGGGGCGGCCGAAATTTTCGAGCGTTATCATCCTGCAAATAAAGCGGATGCGATCATCATTTTAGATAAATTGGAACAAGATATAATCAATGAACTAGAGGATATTTTAACTAAATTAGCGGCTGGGGAAAAACATGACGCGCTGACCGCAACTGAGGAAGTGATTTCGATTTTAAAAGATATGACTTATACCATGCTGGTGGTTATTTTCATCGCTATTATTATTGGTACGGTGGTCAGTATTGCCTTGTCACGTTCAATTAGTATTCCACTTTCAATTATCACTCGAAGTGCGCAACAGCTTGCCAATGGCGACATGAGCCTAAAAAATATTGAACGCGAACAAATGCAAAATATCATGAAGCGCAATGATGAAGTCAGCGAAATAGGCAAAGCATTTGATGCACTGACCCGATATTTCAAAGTGGTGATTAAAGATATTGTTGATATTTCTGAAGGGCTTGCAGCGGGTAATATGCAAATTGCGCCACAAGTTGAATACCGTGGAGATTTTATTCAAATCAAACAAGCATTAGATATTGCACTCAGAGATCAGCGCAGTGTGATTGAAGATATTGTACATGTCTCGCAAGCGTTGGCTGAAGGCTCAGAGAATGTGAAAGCCCTTGCAGAATACCGTGGAGATACGATTCAGATTAAAGATGCCTTAGAGACGGCTGCAACCAAACTAGCGGAAACTGCGTCTCAAAATGCGGCACAAGATTGGTTGAAAACAGGACAATCTCAGCTCAACGAGCTATTAACAGGTGAGCAAGATTTTCAACGTTTGGCAAAAAATAGTATTAGCTTCCTCACCACTTATATTGATGCAGCAATCGGTTTGTTTTATTTATTACAAGAGCCTAGCGATGAGCTTGATAATAAGCAACTGCCTAGCAAATTCCAGCAAAAATCGTATTTACAACTGATTGACAGCTATGCTTACACCCGCACTGATGAACGCCCAACAATGTTTTTAATTGGTGAAGGTCTGGTTGGACAAGCCGCTTTAGAGCATAAATTGATGAGTTTTAGCCGTCGATTTGAGGAATGTGTACCTATTGTGCAATCAGGTTTAGCCGATATGTTGCCAAGTCATGTAACGATTGTGCCGTTTTTATATGAAAATGAATTAAAAGGAGTGATTGAAATTGGTTCAACTCATGCCTTATCTGCTATTCAGCGTAACTTTTTAGAACAAGCGATGCCCAATATCGGTGTTGTGGTGAATACTGCTAAGTCACGTGGACAAATGCAAGTATTACTTGAGCAAAGCCAACAACAAGCCGAAGAATTACAATCCCAGCAAGAAGAATTACGTTTACAAAATGAAGAGTTACAAAACCAATCTGAAGAACTGCAAGTCCAGCAGGAAGAGCTGCGTGAAGTTAATGTCAATTTAGAAGATCGTAGTGCTCAATTGGAAATTCAGAAACAGGATATTCAACAGAAAAATGCCGCGTTGGAACATAATCAAGCCGAAATGGAAAAAGCCCGCCAAGCGATTGAACTGAAAGCTCAAGAATTAGAACTTGCCAGCCGTTATAAATCCGAATTTTTGGCGAACATGTCACATGAATTGCGTACACCTTTGAATAGTTTATTGATTTTGGCGCAAATTTTAGCGGATAACAAAGCGGGTAATTTAGATAACAAACAAATTGAATATGCTCAAACGATTCACAGTGCAGGCTCGGACTTGTTGACCTTAATCAATGAAATCCTAGATTTATCTAAAGTTGAATCAGGCAAAATGCAGGCAAATGTTGAGCCGCTGATACTCAATGAATTACTGGAAAAATTGGAACTAAAATTCCGTCATGTTGCACAACAACGACAGGTCGATTTCCATATTGATGTTGCAGAGCAAGTCCCCGCTACACTTCAAACTGATACGCAACGCTTACAACAAGTGATTAATAATTTACTATCTAATGCGTTTAAATTCACCGAACAAGGCGAAGTGCGGCTGATAATTGAATCGCCTGAGCCTAGTGAAATAGCCCATACGAGATGGCTTGTTGATGACATTGTTGCCGTTCGAGTTAAAGATACTGGGATTGGGATTCCAAAAGATCAGCAAGGATTGGTTTTTGAGGCATTTCAACAAGTCGATGGCGCGACCAATCGCAAATATAATGGGACGGGATTAGGGCTTTCGATTTCACGTCAATTGGCACATTTGCTTGGTGGTGAATTGAGGCTTAAAAGCGAACAAGCTCAAGGCAGCACTTTCACCTTGTATATTCGCAAAACTCTAAAACCCCAACAAGTTGAAGCTTCGGCTATTGATACGATTTCATCCATTGTCACGGTACAAGATTTGATGCCTAGCAGTAATGCCTCATTATCTTCGTTAACGGATGAAGCCTTATTTTCACCTAATGAAATTTATAAAGATGATCGCGCCGATTTATCGGAACAAGATAAAACCTTACTGGTGATTGAAGATGATGATAATTTTAGCGATATTTTATTAGAACTGGCACATGAAAAAGGCTTTAAATGTGTGATTGCCTCTGATGGGCGTATGGGGCTGCGTTTGATTGACGAATATAATCCCAGTGCGATTATTTTAGATATTGGTTTACCCGAATTGGATGGCTGGACGGTAATGGATATTCTGAAAAATGATATTCAAACCCGTCATATTCCAATTCATGTGATTTCAGGCTCGGAGCATAATCATGCGGATGCACAGAAACGTGGCGCAATTGGATGTTCACATAAACCAATGAATATACAACAATTAAGTGATGTGTTTACAGTGATTGAGCATTGCATTGAACACATTGAAAGTCAGGTATTAATTGTGTCTGATAATCCGCAACATCAACAGAATATCCAATCGACAATTTACAATGAAACGATAAAAATCGTCGTGCAAACTAATCAAACCGAGATATTAAAAACGCTGGAACAGGCTGAATTTGATTGCGTAGTATTAGATATGGATATGGCAGACAGCAATGCCATTTTGACCCAATTGGAGACATTACCATCCAATCCGCCCGTGATTGCTTACACTGAAAATCGCAGTTTAACTGCCAAAGAAGTGCAATTAATTAATGCGTTAAAGGACAATATGGCTTTAAAACCTGCGGCGAATCAACAGCTTTTACTGGATGAAGTGACACTGTTTTTACACCAGTTAGATCATAATTTATCGGACTCACAACGTGAAATATTGAGTATGGAGCATAATAAAGAGGCTATTTTTACGGATAAGAAAGTGTTAGTGGTAGATGATGATATTCGCAATAGTTTTGCTTTGACCACCGCTTTAGAAGATAAAGATATGGAGGTATCCGTTGCGATGAATGGGGAAGAAGCATTGCAACTCCTTGCTGAAAATCCAAAAATAAATATTGTTTTGATGGACATTATGATGCCACAAATGGATGGTTATGAAGCGATTGAGAAAATCCGCCAACAGCCAAAATTTAAAAAATTGCCTATCATTGCACTCACTGCTAAAGCGATGAAAGAAGACAAATCAAAATGTATCAATGCAGGCGCAAATGATTATCTGGCAAAACCGATTGATACTGAGAAATTACTGTCATTGATGCGGGTGTGGTTGTATCGGTAGGTTGAGGGGTAATAACTGCAACATGAAATCCACACTAATTTTCACTATTGATGTACTAATGTTAAAAAAACTTGTAAAAATAGGTAAAGCTGCAAAGATACTAGGTTCAAGTCCTCCCTAGTTTTGGAAATAATAACCGTATTTTCTGCTCGCTTATATGGTAGTCGTAGCCATAAGAAGTTAATGGACGCTTTGAATGATGTTGTTAGCGCATAAAGTTGAACTGAGACCGACAAAGGAACAAGCTGTCTATTTAGATAAAGCCTACGGTTCACGTCGTCATTGTTATAACCAGCTATTAGCATATTTTAAAGAGAATAAATGGTCTAAATCAGCAGCCTATCAATATTATATCAAAACAATCCGCCCGCAATTCGAATGGTATACAGAAGTTTCAAGCCGAGTAACTCGTAATGCGATTGACGATTTGGACAACGCTTTTAAACATTTTTTTAGACGAGTTAAAGCCAAACAAAAAGCAGGATTTCCGCAATTTAAAAAGAAAGATGTCAATGATTGTTTTGCATTACGAGAAAAAGCTAAATTTGATGTTGATGGACGTATGTTGCGAATAGAAAAACTCAAAACAAAAATACGAATGCGTCAAAAACTGCGTTTTGATGGAATAGCTAAACAAGTGACTATCAGTAAAAAAACAGGGAAATACTTTGCATCTGTTTTAGTTGAAACCCAAGAATACAACCCAAAGGATGTTGAGCGTCAACCCAGTGTTGGTGTGGATTTCGGGATTAAAAGTTTAGCCACTTTAAGTAATGGAGTGGTTTTTCCAGCTAACCAAAAATTAAAAGTGAGTCTTA
>JADGDW010000046.1 GCA_016744725.1 Candidatus Albibeggiatoa sp. nov. BB20
GCTTATATGTCATTATTATTTAATAAGTTAAAGTTGATTTACTTGTAAAACACCTATGAAAATAAACTGATAAAATTGCACAAGCTTTGGGCTAAAATTGTTTTTTTGCACTGCAACAATGCAATATGAATGCTATGTATTTTACAGCTTAGCGCAATAAATTCATACTTTGACCTAAAATCTATAAAAGATTAATATACGCCCATAATTTTTATTTTTGGGAAATAATAATGAAAACACGGATTAAATGGATTGAGGACGTTTGTTTATTGGCTGAATCAGACAGTGGACATGGCGTTATTATTGATGGTGCGCCCGAAATTGGTGGCAAAAATCTCGGTGTCCGTCCAATGGAAATGTTGCTAATGGGGCTTGGTGGTTGTACCTCAATGGATGTGCTCAGTATCTTAAAAAAGCAGCGTCAAAATATCACTGATTGTCAAATTGAAATCGAAGCTGAACGTGCTACAGAAATCCCCAAAATCTTTACCAAAATTCATCTCCATTTTATCATTAAAGGTCAGAATCTTAAAGAAAGTGCGGTTGAACGTGCAATTAGTTTATCTGCAGAAAAATATTGTTCGGCCTCAGCCATGCTGGAAAAAGCGGCTGAGATTACCCACGATTTTGAAATCATCGCAGAAAATTAAACTTAGGTTAATAAAATTCTTTAATTGAAAACTTGCTGTCACTTCATAGAAACGTTACCATGTTTTGAACTAGCCTTTGTGATAACAACATAAGTGTTATAAATGGGCTAGAAGTAGAGTTTATCAGCGAATTAATAAAAATAATGAAGTTTTGTTGAGGCTTTCCTACTTGAAACCGCACCACTATTACTCACTTTAAGGAGGGATTATATGCGGAATAAAACCCTAAAATATGCTTTACTTCTTGTTAGCGGATTTGCATTAAGCAGTCCTGTATGGGCAGATGAGAATGAATGCCCTGATGATTATGACAAAGCACGTGGCACAATGTTAGGTAATACCTGTGCTGGTTGTCATGGTACCAATGGCGCAAGTGTTGGCCCTGCTACACCCATTATCGGTGGCTTATCAGTAGATACTATTACTGAAGCAATGAACGCTTATAAAAGCGGCGATCGTCCTTCTACTGTAATGGGAAGAATTGCTAAAGGTTACACAGAAGAAGAAATCAATGCGATGGCAGGTTTTTTCTGTGAACAAAAATTTGTACCTGCAAAACAAGAAGCCAATGCAGAACTGGCTAAAGCAGGTCAAAAATTACACGATAAATTTAAGTGTGAAAAATGCCACGAAGAAGGCGGGTCAGTAGATGAAGATGGCAGCAGTATTATAGCGGGTCAATGGAAAACATACTTGCAATATGAGTTGGCTGATTTCCAAGAAAAGCATCGCGGTATGCCGAAAAAAATGAAAAAAGCCATGAAGAAATTGCTCAAAAAAGATGCTGATGCAAACATTGAGCAAATCATTGAATACTACATTAGCCAACAATAAGGGGGAGACATAATAATGGCTTTAAATCGTCGGCATTTTCTTCAAGTCACTGCAGGTGCTACAGCAGCAAGTGTAGTTGGTTTTCCTCACATTGCGAGCAGCGCAGGGGCTAAAAAAGTCGTTGTGATTGGTGGTGGTACTGGTGGTGCGACTGCTGCTAAGTATTTACGTATGGCTGATCCTTCAATTGAAGTTACTTTGATTGAAACCAATGATTATTACTATACTTGTTACCTCAGCAATGAAGTCTTAAGTGGTGATAGAACCCTTGAATCAATTAAAGTGGGCTATGATGGCCTGAAAAAACACGGCATCAAGGTTGTTAAAGCGAAAGCGACAGCAATTGATGGCGATGCGAAAAAAGTCACTGTAGATACAGGTGATACTTTTAGCTATGACCGTTTAATCGTGTCTCCAGGTGTTTCTTTAGATTATGGCAAAATCGAAGGCTATAGCGAAGAAGCTGCTCAAACCATTACTCATGCGTGGAAAGCGGGTGAGCAAACTAAAATCCTTCGTAGCCAATTAGAAGCGATGAAAGATGGCGGTACAGTAATTATTTCTGCACCACCTAATCCTTTCCGCTGCCCTCCTGGGCCTTATGAACGTGCTAGCCAAATTGCACATTATTTAAAACAGCACAAACCTAAGTCTAAAGTATTAGTTTTAGATGCAAAAGATAAATTCTCTAAACAAGGTTTGTTTACGCAAGGTTGGACTGATTTATACGGTTTTGGTACTGATAAGAGCATGATTGAATGGGTACCTGCGGCTGAAGGCGGTAAAGTCATCTCTGCAGACGTAAGTAGCATGACAATCGTTGCAGGTGATATGGAAGATGAGCACACAGCTGATGTGATTAATATTATTCCCCCACAAAAAGCAGGCAAAATCGCGTTAGACGCAGGTTTAGCTGATGATTCTGGCTGGTGTCCTATTAACAAGAAAACCTTTGAATCAACATTGATTCCTAATGTTCATGTTATCGGTGATGCTTGTATTGCGACTAAGATGCCTAAATCAGGTTATGCTGCAAATTCACAGGGTAAAGTGGTTGCAACGGCAGTGATTGCGGCTTTAACTGGCAAAGAAATGGTTGAGCCTTCTTACGTGAATACTTGTTATAGTATCATTGGTGAAGACTATGGTATTTCCGTTGCTGCGGTTTATCGTTTAAATGGTGATGTTATTACACCTGTTAAAGGTGCTGGTGGTTTAACACCTAAAGATGCAACAGCAGAGCACAGAAAACGTGAAGTGCAGTTTGCATACAGTTGGTATGATAATATTGTACAAGACAGCTTTAACTAAACACCTTTAGTAATTTAGCTAAAAAGGCTCTGTTTCTTTAATAAGGCAGAGCTTTTTTTAGCTTTGATCTAAACGCCTTTACATTGTTCTCATTCTGCTTGGATTAATTCTAAGCTGGTTTTATGGTTGATTTTACTAAGCAATTTCTAAATTTATAGTACGAAAACAGCCACTGATTTTTTGCTTAATCTTGTTTGGGCATAAATCCTACTCGGCTTGGTTGTTACGGAACAGGATAGAGGCTTACAGGCAAAACCCTTGAGTCGGTTGAGTTTCGCCCTTTGGTTTGTTTGGGTTTGCCTTTCTCTGGCAATAGTTCATCTTTATCCACTTGGCTGAGAATATCTTGACATAGTCAATTCAGATTAAACCATATCTAAAATATTTTCCATTTAGCTCTTAACCGCAAAAAAGTCAAAAAATCCCGATTTTTTATGTTCCTTTCGTGGAGCAGATTCTTGAGCATCATAGTGGTTGCGAAAGGCTTCAGCCATTGCATTGATTGCATAACTATCTAATACATAAGGATTAAATTCTTCAAGCCCCGTCTCGCGTAAAATTTTTTCAATAACATAAGGAAAATGTATATACTTCATTGACCATTCTTCAAAATAACGATCACTGACGTGTTTAGATTCCAACACCCGTAAATCACTGTGACGGTCATCATGCAATAATTTGTGGTATAAAGCATTGATATTTCCACGTTCACCTTCTAAAAATTGTAAAAAATACCCATTACCAAAAAATAACGCGCCTGTAAGATTCAATTCTACATTTCTTTTACACGCTGATTGTAAAATACCGCCTACTTGTAGAGAAGTACACTTTTCTGTCGCGGTGCTGGCATAGCAAAAACGATAAATATGGCTACTAATCATACTTCTGTCCTTTTCAGAGAAGTTACTATATCCATTTGAGCATGACACAACAATGATTATTCTTGTTTTAACCATGAAATGATTTTACTAAAGCAAAATTCATTTCTATGCTCAAGGAAGTTTAAATACTGATTTAGATTAATGTTTAAATACATTGAACAGATTGAATAAACTTTTTTTGGGTTTTGGTGGTGCTGATTTACTCAATACTTCTGGTGTTTCTGTCACATTATTAAATGCCTCTTCTAAGTGATCGCCATCTAGTAAATAGGGGTTAAATTCCTTTATGCCATTTTGATCGGCGACATATTCAACAATATCCTGAGGATTAAATGTGGTGAGATACTGCTCAAAATAACGATGACTGATTTCCCTGAGCTCTAACAAGTGAACTTCAGCATGTCTTTCATCATCTGCGATTTTGTTAAAGATGGAGTTAATATGTTCCCGCGAACCTTCAAGACAACCTAAAAAGTAGTTGTTTTCATAGCACAATGTTCCTGTGACATCTAAAAGCGAGTTGTGTTGACGACCTGCATTTATGATCTTATGAAGTTCTTCAGGCGTACATTTTTTAGTTGCAGTACTGGCATAAAATAAGCGTGAAATATAAATATCCATTCAAAGCCTCCCCGCTTCTGGATTTAACGATAAGGATAATATAAGGAGTTATATTTATCTGAGAGTTTTTTCAACTTTTTATTTAAACGGCTAACTTCTTTATTGAGTTTTTCCATTTCAGTTTCTACAGATTGGATAGACTCTGTAACTTGTTGGGTAGCCTGCTGCTGGCCACTATTGTTGTTCGCCTTCAATGACGACGCTACATTTTTGATACTTTGTAACTCTTGAGTTGAGGCTTGAATTCCACCACCAATCGTTGCGAGCTGAGTCGATAGATTATCTGTTTTATCAGAGACTTGAATCATGAAAAAACCAAGCAATATCAAAATAATTAAAAACCCAACAATACTAAAACGCATTAGATGGCTACTTGCCTGTTCTATGCGCGACATCATGCTATTACGCAATTTTGTTGCATCATGAAATTCAGTCATGGCAATGCGGTTTTCTCTGAATAGTTTGTTCAGAACTTGAGAGTGCTCTTCTGGGTCATGTACAGAAATAGGTGCAGGTGCAGGTGCAGGTGCAGGAGGTTGAGCAGTATATGTTTGATATTCAGCTACAATTTGCTTGACTTCTTTTAATTCAGATTGTATTTCCAAGACTTTTTTAGAATAAAGTGTCAGTAGTAGTGCAGTATCATAAATCTTTGTTGCATGTCCACATTCTGGGCATTTAACTGCTTTACCAACGTATTGGTCAGCCAGACCTTTTGTATATCCACACTGGTGACATTTTAAAACAGCCATGTTAACCCCCTTAGATTAACAACTTTTGGTTTAGAGGTATCATTCAAGTTTTTGAAAAAACAAAATTGGATAATCGTTTTATAAGGTTTTTTGGTAACAATATTAAAATTCTAAAATAGGGTCGTACAAAGCATATTTAAAGTAATCTTTTGATGAGAGCATTATATTACAGGTTTAAATGGATTAAAAAGAGTAAAATATATAAGCTTTAGAGAAATACAAGGATAATAGGATGGCAGAATGAGCTGGAAAATAATAGCTTAAACAGAATCAGTTATCTGCAAAATGATGAGAATATCATGCCCTGAATAAAACAGAGTTGGTTTTATATAAGGTATTGAAAATTTATGAAAAATATATTTTATACCAATAACCTTACATTAACAACCAACAAAAATTCACTATAGACGCTGTTGAACATCTGATAGCTTGGGACGCAGTTAGAAGCAAACCAATCAGCCAGCCATTACAGCAGAGTTTCATTAAATTAGGTAAAAACAGTTTGAGCTAGCGACTCTAAAAAATTCTAAAAAATATAGAATGCAATGGCTAAGAGCACAAGCTATAATTAATTTTAAAAATCGCATTTAAAACGGATGTAGAAATAGGTATACAGTATAGTTTAGCAAAACTCAAAAAAATCAATAAAGTTATATAGGATGATAGAGATGCACCCTAACGATTTACTGAAAATAACGCAAAGACGTGCTTTTTTGCGCCAGACTGCCCATTTTTTAGGTAGTGGATTATTGGCAAGTCAATCACCATTAAGTTTTGCTGACACCGTAGCTGATAATGATGAAGTGCGTATTGGTTATTTACCCATCACGGATGCAACCGCCTTATTGATTGCACATGCCAATGGCCTATTTGAAAAAGAAGGTCTCAACGTCGCGCCACCAATAATGGTAAAAAGTTGGGCGAAATTAATTCAAGGCTTCCTATCAGGTAAATTCAATGTCGTACACCTTTTAAAACCGATTCCTGTATGGCTACGCTATAACCATAATTTTCCCATCAAAATCATGTCATGGGCACATATTAATGGCTCTGCGATTGTCACAGGCAAACATATCAACGCAGAACGATTTGAAGATTTAGCAGGTAAACAAATTGCTGTGCCATACTGGTATTCAATGCACAATATCGTATTACAAATGAGCTTACGTCATGTAGGTTTGAAACCTGTTGTGAAAGCAGGATACGAAAAATTAGCACCTGATGAAGTCAACTTACGTGTATTACCACCACCGCTGATGGTGTGGGCATTGAAGGCACAAAATATTGATGCCTATATTGTCGCTGAGCCGATTAATGCTAAAGGTGAATTACTTGCAGGAGCAAGGTTGCTGCGTTTTACAGGGGATATTTGGCGTAATCATCCTTGTTGTGTGGTGTGTATGGATGAGCGTGTCACGCAGAAAAAGCCTGAATGGACGCAGAAAATCATGAATGCCATCATCAAAGCACAGGCTTTTGCTCAACAAAATAAATTAGAAACAGCTAGAATTTTATCTGTTGAGGGCAATGCCTACATTCCAGCTAATCTAAAAATATTACAACATGGCATGACTGCTTATGGCAGTGATTACCAGCTCACAGATGCCATTAAACATTCTGATTGGGATAGTGGACGGATTGACTTTGCACCTTGGCCTTATCCTTCTGCCACCCGCTTGCTGATAGAAAGCTTTCCTAACACTTTATTTGGTAGTCCTGATGTGGCTTTTATCGATAAATTAGAACCTGAACATGTGGTTGATGATTTGGTTGATTATCACTTTGTTTCTGAAGCGATGAAAGTGTGTCATGGTTGGAAAAATGCCCCCGGTGTTAATTTAGAAAATCCATTTGAACGTGAAGAGGTTATTGAGATTTAATGCAAGCATTGTGGTTAGAAAATGGTGAATTGCGTTACAGAGAAGATGCTGATTTACCTATTTATCAAGCAAATGAAGCTTTAGTTCGAGTTTTATTAGCGGGTATTTGTGCAACTGACTTACAGCTCACCCAAGGTTATTATCCATTTACAGGCATATTAGGCCATGAATTTGTCGGAGAAATTGTGCAAGCACCACTTAAACCAGAATGGATAGGGCGGCGTGTTGTTGGAGAAATTAATATCGCTTGTGGTCATTGTGCTCAGTGTGTTGCGCTGCGCTCCACGCATTGTGAGAATCGCCATGTATTAGGGATTAAACAATATCATGGTGCATTTGCTGAATTCTTAAATTTGCCTTTGGATAACTTGCTTTGTGTGCCTGATAATGTGAGTAATGAACAAGCGGTTTTTGTTGAGCCACTCGCCGCCGCATTGGAAATTCAGAATCAATATCATGTAAAACCCACTGATAAAGTGTTGGTGATTGGTGCTGGACGTTTAGGTCAAGTGATTGCGCAAACGCTAACCTTAACTGGCTGTGATTTGCAAGTGGTTGCGCGTTATCCAAAGCAACAAAATTTATTAAAAAAACAAATGATTCATTGGATTTTAGAAACTGAAATTGAGCCACAATATTATGATTTAGTTATTGAGGCCACAGGCTCTGATTCTGGGTTTCAAGCAGCAGTGAATGCAGTACGCCCTCAAGGGACAATTATTTTAAAAAGTACTTACAAAGGTGATACTCAAGTTAACTTCTCTCACATTGTCGTGAATGAAATTCAAATCATTGGTTCACGCTGTGGAGCATTTACACCTGTATTGAATCTATTAGCCCAGCAAAAACTCCATCCTGAAAGGCTGATTGACACACAATATTGTTTAAAACAAGGGCTAAATGCGTTTGATGCAGCTCAACAAAAAGGGGTGATGAAAGTATTGCTTACACCGTAATAGTCGCAAGTATTAATAAGGCTGTATTTTGAACTATAATTAATCCCATTTAAAGTATTAAACTAATGGGATTTTTAAAAAAATCAAGGTGATAATAGATGAAAAAGAGATATAGTGAAGACCTAAAAGAACGAGTAGTAACCTATGTAGAAGAAGGGGGACGGGTAAAAGATGCGGTGCGTATATTTAAAGTAACTGCGATGAGTATCAGTCGCTGGAGAAGAAGAAAGGCTGAAACTGGAGAATTAAAGAATAAGGCACGGAAGGAATGGGCAAGAAAGGTTAATCAAAAAGCCTTAAAGGAATATGTCAAGAAGAATCCAGAGCATTTGTTATCTGAAATGAGTAAGAAATTTGGAGTGTCAAGCAGCACAATCCATAGGAATTTAACCGCTTTAGGAATCGTGTATACAAAAAATTCAGGGTATGCAGAGCGAAATGAAGAAGGCTGACATTATTATCAAAAGCAATTGAAGTTAAAAGCGTTTATATTGACGAGGGATACAGCATCGTATCAATAAAGAGTTTGCTTAGATTAAGCAAGATCAAGAAATTTCTGTTTCTACTACTTCCATCGGCTACATTGTTAAACAAACTGCAAACCTTATCAAAAGGCTCGCAGCATATTTTTGATATTAACTACTGAAGTCTAAACCCACTTGTTTTAATAAACTGTCACGATCTTCTGCAAATTGTTTTTCATTTGGATATTTAGAAATCATTTCAGATAACGAGTCAATTGCATCATACCAAATGCCTTCTTGAGCATAAACATGGGCAAAACGTTTCTCATCAGCATTAGACAATTCAGTATCTAAGTTATCAGGTTTATTAATTAGTTTAATAGTACCTTCTGTCACTATATCATTTGAGCGCATACCTTCAGCAACCATTGAAATTGCCCAACGATACACAATATCAGGTTTCAAACTAACATCATGTTTTGATAAATCAATACCTTGAATACCTGATGCAGGGTCAGCAATTTTCGTTTCTAAGACAGGATCAATACTATCTTCTAAGGAAACTTTACCTGCTTCAATTTCAGAATCATCATAAGTTAAAGTAAAACGGAATGGCACATCTACATTATTAGAAATATACCAATACAACGTAGGTTGTTGACTGATGGTTAAACCTGTGTGCTCAGGTGCAATCACCGCCAATGTAGGAATGGATGCACTATCGCTTAAACCACGAGTCCCACCACCCACACGACGTGAAGGAGCACCGTCCACTTTTGGGGTAAACATTTGTAAACCACCACGAGTCCCACCACCCACACGCCGCGTAGGCGCACCATCCACCTTAGGTGTATACATCAGTGGGGAATCAGCTTGTGCCGATTGAATCAAACTAATGGGAGAGTTGGAAAAGCTAATTAAAGCAACACCTAAAGACAAACCGAGTAGAGCTGTCTTATACATAGTAGGCCTCCTTTGCATGATAAAGAGCAAATTCGAAAATAGAGTTAAATGATTGGTATTGAGTATAGCTTTTCAGTGCATAATTAACAATAAACAATCACTAATTAACCAAATATACAAAATTAATTTATTTGTTAATCAAATATTTAAGGTGATATCATTGTTTCATTATTTTATAAAATAGTAAAGTCTTTGCTGTAAAAACCGATAGGTAAAATTAATTTCACACTGATTGCTTAGTTATGGGATAATAAATATTTTAATGCCAGTTATTTTTAGGAAGACATGATGCCTTCTCTTGATATTGTTTCTGAGGTCGATGCACACGAAGTGGCGAATGCAGTTGACCAAAGTAATCGTGAATTAGCAACACGGTTTGATTTTAAAGGCACAGATGCCAAAATAGAACACAATGCAGAAAATCTTACTTTAATTGCAGAAACTGATTTCCAGCTGCAACAAATCCAAGATATTTTGCATAAAAAAATGACAAAACGTGGTATTGATATTTTGTCTCTGGAAGCAGGTAAACCAGAATTGCAACATAAATCAGCTAAGCAAGTCATTACGGTTAAGCAAGGTGTTGATACAGATATCGCCAAAAAAATTGTAAAATTGATAAAAGACACCAAATTAAAACTACAAGCATCCATTCAGGGTGAACAAGTCCGCGTTACTGGTAAAAAACGCGATGACTTGCAACAAGTTATTGCTATATTAAAACAGCAAAAACTAGGATTACCACTACAATTTATTAACTTTCGAGATTAGGAGCTTTACATGCGTTTTGTCTTATTTAGTTTATTGTTAGCGTTTTCTAGCACAAGTTGGGCAGAAGAAGTGCCTAAAGTCGTGCAGGATACGTTAAGAAGTTTAGTCAGTGTTCCCAATATTAATATTGAAGCGACTAAATCACCTATTACGGGCTTGTATGAAGCAACAATTGGCACCGAAGTGGTTTATATCAGTGAAGACGGTAAATACTTAATTGTGGGTGATATTCGTGACACGGTGACTCGTGAAAATATCACAGACCGTAAGCGTAATGAATTACGAGTGAAAAGCTTAAGAGATGTGCCTGATGCTGAAACCGTGGTTTTTGCTCCTGAAGGTGAAGCCAAATATACAGTTGATGTATTCACCGATGTTGATTGCCCTTATTGTGCCCGTTTACACCGTGAAGTACCTGAGTTAAATAAAAATGGGGTAAAAGTACGTTATTTAGCATTCCCACGTGCGGGTATGCAGTCAAAAACCTATAGCACAATGCAATCAATTTGGTGTGCAGATGACCGCCAACAAGCAATGAGCGATGCTAAAGAAAATAAATCGATTGATGCTAAAACCTGCAAAAATCCGATTTCTAAACAATATCGTTTAGGTCAACAAGTCGGTGTTTCTGGTACGCCTGCAATGGTTTTACCTAATGGTGAATTATTACCGGGCTATTTACCTGCAAGCAAATTAGTTGCTTATTTGAAAGGTGAATTAAACTCATTCCGTTAAGATTGAGAAACAGTCTATTTTTCGAGAATGGATTCATTTTTAGGAATAGATATTAAATCACTTTAATATTGAGGAGTTCAAAGCTTTAGCTAATACTGATAAAACTTTGGGCTCCTTTTTTTTGCTTAATCATTTATTCTATAGCAGCTTTAGGCTCTTGGTTTACTGCTACAGGATGCTGAACAGCTCGAACCAAAACAAACTTAAATACCTGTTCTTCGGTTAAGCTGATTTGCAAAGTCACTTCATAACGCGCAACCACTTCCCCTGTTGGAGCTAAGGCATTCACTACAGGAATGTAAACCAAACTGGCATCTTGTGCCACAAAGCTACATGCATTATTCGCGCTACCTACCGCTAATTCCTCACCACCATTTAACTCAAATGATAAGTCTTCAATATCACCACCCCAGCGTAACTGTACTGAATACACTTGACCTGTTGATAATGCGATGCTTGGGACATTAAGTAAAGCCACGGTGACACCTTCTTCATCAACGGTTTGAAATGTGGCGGCTTCTATAACTTCAGTATGTAAAAACACATCAAAGCTTTTATTGTTATCTTCATCAACTAAATTGGTTGCAGGGCTGGAAAATGACGTGAAACATTGCTCACTGGCGATACTTGTGCCTAATTCAAAAGTTGAGAAATTATTTGCTGTACCATCTGAGCTAATACTGAGTATTTTTCGTTCACCGTTAGAACGATTGACCCGAAATACATCAACCACCGTATTATCATCCGCTTCAATCAAATTACTGGCAGCCGATTCATAATTAATATACAAACCCGAGTCTGAAATTGAAGGTAACACCGCATTATAATTAGGTTCACCATCAAACCCAAAACTCATACGAGCCAATTGATTCGTTGTTAAATCATAAAATACAATGTCTGAAAAACCATTAGTATCATTGGCAAACAGATTATTTGCATCGGTATCAAACGCAACATGCAAACCTGAACCTGAAATCATCGGCGCGTAAGAATGATTATTAGCCAGTGTGCCATCGTTAGCCACGCTCAAGATTCTGCGTTCGCCCGTGTTTAAATCGGTAAAGATAATGTCTGCTTTTTCATTGGTGTCGTTTAATACTAAATTGCTGGCCAGCGATTGGAATACAATGCGAGCACCATCATTCGAAATGCTAGGTTTGTATGATGCGTTATTGGCTTCTACGCCTACACTGTCAGTGCTGATACGTGAAATTTGTGCGCTGGAAACATCGTAGAGAAAAATATCAGAAACGCTATTGGCATCGCCTACGACTAAGTTGCTGGCCTTCGATTCAAATACAACTCGCTGTCCATCAGCGGATAACATTGGATTAGAGCTTGCAGCGTCACCAATTTGAGTCAGATTAGTCAAAATTGCTGTGAAGCGATCGTATAAAAATACATCTGAAACCGCGTTTATATCGCCTTCTGATAAATTCGACGCAGACGAGGTAAAGGCAACCATACGCCCATCATCAGAGATCACTGCTTGAGTTGAATTGGCATTGCCTTCGCCCAAACTACTGACGCTAATTCGTTGAGTTTGTTTTTGCCATTGGTCATGTACAAAGATGTCAAATACATTGTTATGATCGTTTAAATCAATATCATCGGCTAAAGATTGAAAGACAACATAACGCCCATTTTGTGAAATTGCTTGACGACTAGCAAAACTATCTGCATTCGCTTGCAATCCCTCATTTGCTACACTCGCACGTGTTGTAATGCCATCAGCCCACACTGTGCTGCTGGTTAAACAACTTAGAAGTAAAATGAAAAGTCGTTTTTTATTCATGGTTTTCTACACTTAATGCAATTGTTTTTAGTTATTGTAACAGCTTTAGTTTAGAGCTGGGTGATTTGAAAAACCAAAGGTATCAGTTATGGATTTAAATGCAGTTGTGATCTTTAACAAGGTCGTAGAATGCCAAAGTTTTACTGAAGCAGCTCGACAATTATCACTGCCCAAATCGACTGTGAGTCGCAAAATTAGTGAATTAGAAGATTATTTAGGGGCACGATTATTACAGCGGACAACCCGAAAAATCACACTCACCGAATTGGGTGCAGAATATTATGAAAATACCGCCAATATCAGTAATCAACTGGATGATGCTGTACGAGTGTTACGTGATGGGCAATTGAAACCGTCTGGCCGTTTGCGGATTACTGCGCCCGTGGAAATGCAGTCAGGTATGTATTTAAATGCAATTTTTGAATATATGGAACAATACCCTGATGTCAGTATTGATTTAGAATTGAGTTCTCGTTATACCAATTTAATCCAAGAAGGTTTTGATTTGGCGATTCGTGGCGGTAAACTGGATGATTCAAGTTTAGTGGCTGTACGATTTATCAATGACCCTTTTCATTTGTACGCACATAAAGATTATTTTAAACACCTACCGCAACATCCTAGTGATTTGAAAAATGAGAAATTTGTGTTATATCAAGGTGATGTTGATTATCAAAACCGTTTGTTATTTATCAGTGGACAACAACAAGTTGAATTGCCTGTGCAATATCAGTTTCAAGTAAACAGTCATTTAGTAATGCAACAATTTGTTGCACAACAACGTGCCATTGGTAGCTTTCCACAATCTACTTTTCAAGGGAATCCACAAGCATCTGAATTTACCTGTATATTGCCTGATTGGCAAGTAGGACAAAGTTGGGGTCTATCTTTTGTTTATCCTTCCAATCGACATGTCACTGCTAAAATGCGTAGTTTCATTGATTTTCTCAAATCCAAAGTCACTGCATTCCAATATTAACCATTATGAAGTGTTCAGATATTTAACCCTGTTTCTTATCTATTGTTCCATATATAAAACAATCAAATCTAAAAAATAGGGCTAATCAGTCTCATTCATATCGATTATTCTGTATCTTAAGTTGATTGATACGGAACATATACAATGTTGAAAAACACCCAACAAAGCTGGGGATTGGTCAGCAAAACGTTTCACTGGTTACTCGTGCTTATCATCATTAGTTTATTTGGTTTAGGGTTGTGGATGGTAGAGCTCTCTTATTACGATTCTTGGTACAAAACCGCTCCAGATTTACATAAAAGCATTGGGATAATTGCGATGAGTTTGATGTTCATGCGCTTAATTTGGCGAGCGATGAATCCAACTCCCAAACCATTGGCAACCCATCACACTTGGGAACGTTATTTAGCACATGGTGTTCATATCACTTTATATCTCATCATTTTTTTGATTGGGATCACAGGTTATTTGATTTCAACCGCTGATGGTCGAGCAATTGAGGTGTTTGGACTGATTTCAATTCCATCCATAGGCATATTTATCGAGCGGCAAGAGGATGTTGCAGGCTGGGCACATTGGGCGTTGGCTTGGACATTAATGACTGTTGTCAGCTTACATTTTATCGGTGCATTGAAGCATCATTTTATTGATAAAGATTCAACTTTAGTACGCATGTTACATAAGTAAATTCAAGGATTAAGACAATGCAATTATTTAAACAACTAGGTTTAGCCACCTTTTTAACCACAGCAGTGATGGCAAACAGTTTTGCTGCTACCTATGAAATTGATACTGAAGGTGCTCATGCTTCGATTAATTTTGAGATTCCGCATTTAGGTTACAGCATGTTACTCGGCCGTTTCAATCATTTTTCGGGTGAGTTCTCTTATGATGAGAAAGCCCCTGAAAAAGCCAGTATTCAGGTTGAAATTGATACAACCAGTTTAGACTCCAATCATGCTGAGCGAGATAAACATTTAAAAGGCAAAGATTTTTTAAATGTATCTCAATATCCTAAATCGTCTTTTGTGAGTAAAAGTTTTGAGCCAAGTGAAAACGGCGGGGTTTTAAAAGGGGATTTTACCTTGAAAGGGGTAACAAAACCGATTGAAATTACTGTGACAAATATTGGTGCTGGTGATGACCCTTGGGGTGGTTATCGTCGTGGTTTTTCAGGTGAAACAAAGTTGACCTTGAAAGATTTTAATATTAATAAAGATTTAGGTGCTGCATCGCAAGCGGTGACTTTGAAGCTGTATGTTGAAGGGATTCGAAAATAAGTTTTTAGTATTTTTTAAGGTTTGTTGTATTTTGAGAAGAATGCAGCAAATTTTAATCATTTCCAGTATTATTGCATAATAAGCCTATGAATTTAGCATCCATTATTTTCGATAACCTCATATCGTGAGAATCAGTTATGAATCCCAACGCACGTATCTTATATATTCCTCATGGTGGTGGGCCTTTGCCTTTACTCAAAATGGGAAAAAAACCTCATCAAGCGATGATTGATTTTTTACAAGGTATTAGCACAGGGTTGAAAAAGCCAGAAGCGATTTTAGTGATTAGTGCGCATTGGGAAGCCCGCTTGCCAACCATTACCAGCGGTGTACAGCCTGATTTGGTCTATGATTATTATGGATTTCCTCCTGAAGCATACGATATTACCTATCCAGCAACAGGCCAGCCTGAGCTAGCAACAAAAGTATATCAATTATTACAAACCCATCACATTGAAGCCAAATTAGATGCGCAACGCGGATTCGATCACGGTTTGTTTGTTCCTTTAAAAATCATGTATCCTGATGCTGATATTCCCTGTATTCAGTTATCACTTGTAGCAGGTTTAGACCCTAAACAGCATATTGAAATAGGGCAAGCTTTGGCAAAATTACAACATGAAAATATATTAATAATCGGTTCTGGTTTTTCATTTCATAATATTCAAGCAATGTTGGATGCTAACAGTCCAGAGCTTGTTAATGAACAAAATGAGGCATTTCATGACTGGCTGGTTAATGTATGCACTAATACTGATTTATCTGAAACAGAACGAGCGCAAAAGCTGATTGATTGGGAAAATGCCCCTTTTGCACATATTTGTCATCCTAGAGCAGAGCATTTAATTCCCTTACATCTGTGTATGGGTTTATCCAATAATAGAGCGGCTCAAGTGGTTTTTGATGATAATGTTTCAGGTAAAAGAACCTGTGCTTTTGCTTGGTAAATTATTAAAAATAATGCTTTTTATTTAAAATTTCAAGGAGTAGAAAACTTGTTTTGCGAGTAATCCTCTGATATTCAGTTAGCACTACTTTTCACAAAGCTACCCATAAAATGTGATGTTAACGACTTTATTATTATTTCCTGTTTATTCTAGAACCTGAGCTAAATAATTCTCTCGGTATTTTTGCACCATATCGTAAATAATTTCAACGTCAAAGTTTTGCGCTAAGCGATTTAATTTACGTATAAAAGGACAATTTTTATCAGTTTGACTTAAGTCGTCTAATAAATCTAAAATGCCCGATACATCTCCTTGTAAACTTAAATCTTCTAATTCATCAATCTGTTGATGCGATAGAATACAATCTAAAGCAACAGCACCATTTTCGCATGGCACGTCTTCATTGTTTGGATGAATATATTTTGTTTCGTAAAGCCACTCAATATCTAAATAATCTTGCAAAATAGTAAATAATTCTGCTTGGTGGACTGGTTTAGGCAAGAATTCATTACAGCCTGCTTTTTTACTTTCTTGCTGATGAGTTTCAAATACACTCGCAGATACTGCAATAATGGCCAAGCCATCAAATAATTCGGGTAACTCTCTTATTTTTCTAGTGTATTCAAACCCATCAACGATAGGCATAACCAAATCAACTAACACCAAATCAGGTTGGATTTCTAAACTTACCTTGATAGCTTGTTCGCCATTTTCCGCTTCAGCAATAGTAAATCCTAATGGTTTTAGCAGTTCACATAAAATAAAACGTTCTTCTGCTTTATCGTCAATGACCAGTATTTTTTGATTATGTCCCTCATAACCAATAATGATTTTTTGTTCTTGTTTTGCTTCAATATTAAGCGTTTCAACTTGGCTAAATTCTAATTCAAACCAGAAATGACTGCCTGTACCTAGCGTGCTTTCAACTTGTAATTTCCCGCCCATCATATCAACCAGTTTACGAGTAATAGGCAATCCTAAGCCTGTACCTTCAGCTTTTGCTGTTAAATGCTCTCCAACCTGCTGAAAAGGATTGAATATTTTATCTATATCCTCAGCTTTGATACCTATTCCTGTATCTTTGATATGAAATGATATTTTGGACTCTTTGGCTTCAACCGCTAAGCTAACACAACCCTTATCAGTGAACTTAACTGAGTTGCCAATTAAGTTAATCAGAATTTGGCGTAAACGTTTTTCATCAGTCTCAATCCATTGTGGTAATTGAGAAACAGGCTCATAAATAAATGCGATACCTTTTTGTTGTGCCCGAATATTAAACAGTTCACCTACACTTTGTAATAAGTCAGGTAAATTGGCTTTTGTTTCCATCAGCTCTAAACGTTCCGCTTCAATTTTTGATAAGTCCAATACATCATTAATTAGGGTCAATAAATAATCCCCACTGCGTTGAATAATATTAATCCCTTCCAATTGGCGTTTATTCAATTCTTTATCTCGCATCAAGATTTGAGCATAACCTAAAATACCATTGAGCGGGGTTCGTAATTCATGACTCATATTAGCGAGAAAAGAACTTTTTGCATGGTTGGCTGATTCTGCTTGTTCTTTGGCTTTGCCTAGTGAATTCATGGCTTGTTCAGCAATATTTTTAGCTTTATCCAAGCTGGCTACGATATGAAATATTTGGTAATAGGAAAAAATGATGACAGCAATACTAATAATGGAAAGGATAAATACTAAAAAGCTCAGCTCGCGCCAAAATCCTGCTTCAATACGTGTATCATGTTGTTCATAAAGCTCAATAATAAACTCTTGTTTGGAGGATTCCACTAAGTCATCTAAATTAATCAGGGTTCTATGTAGCTCAATATGTTTCGGGTCGATTTTATGCAAGTGTTCATCACTATCAGTGTCGCCATGGTTTTCGTTTAAGTCACGCTGATATTCTTCGTGTGATATTTCCGTTTTGTATGAATGAGCTTCAGAATCTGTTAATTTTTGATGGTGTTGGGAATCGAAAATATGACCATTAGAATGAATCAAAATGCGTAAATTATGGGTTTGAATATAATTATGCAAATAGAGCTTTTTCAAATCAAAGCCAACTGCAACCACACCTGCTGCTCCATGAATTTCTGCCTGAAGGCGATGCCATACAATAAGCACAAGTTTATTATTATAAAGCTCAATACTGGGCTTAGTGTCAACTAGGGTTTTATGCAGTAAGACCTTTGAGTATAATTCATCGGGAATCCCAAACACGCTTGTGTCACTGGTTTGAATAATAATATTCCCATTAGGGCTATAAATATTAATAATGCCAAAATCCATCGCTTCGTAAAAAGGGATGATTAAATCCAGTAATGTATCTCTATCTCCTATTAATAATCCATTTATCACACGCCAATCTTGAGCCAGAAATTGAGCCAGTTTCTCAAGCTTGAATATGATTTCTTTGGTTGCAGTTTTGATTTCTATAGTATGAGTATTATTATGGTACTCATGCTGTTGCTCAAAAATTCTATAATGCAATACCGAAATATAACTGATTGCAACACCAATGAGTAACGTAATTACAATCGTTGGAATTAGTAACTTTATTTTGAGGCTACCCATTTGAGACATAACCCTCACCTCTTTTACTCTCTAAATTTATCAATGATATTGAGTGAATAAATAGGCAAGGATTATGCACAAATTAATCTTCAATTGTTGCTTCCATCTCCGCCACTTTACGTGCGGCATCATAAAATTCCGTTGGACGTACAACAAACCCATCAGCTGGAATATGTTCCAGTAATTTAGCATCAATATGAGGTAAAACTTGCTGCATTTTGGTGTAAATTTCTGCTGGTAAACTTGGATGTGCAACTAACAGTACATTTGGAATCGGAGATGTTCTCGCAATAGATTTAAATATATCGCCATGCTTTTTCTTTGATTCCCTCCAGTTATATTCCCAGGTTACACCTGCTGCAATACTACCTGCCTTAATAGCATCAGTGACATTGGGGTGTGAGCCCAAAAAGAAGACTTGGCTAAAATAATGCTGATAATCAATGCCTGCCTCTTTGAGCAAAACATTAGGATAACGATAACCACTGGAAGATTCTTTGCGTACGAAGCCAAAAGATTTATCTTGCAAATCAGCAAGACTATTTATTGCTTGGTTGTCTTTTAAAGTCAAAATATGACCATAATAAGAGTCAGCAAGTACAACATTATCCTTACTCCATTGTAAAGCCGTCACAATCGGTCTGATTTCAGGTAATTTTTGTTCTACAGTGACATAACTAATTGCACCTATTTCAGCAACATGCAAGACTCCTTGTTCTAATTGCTTTTCTAGGTCTTTATAGGTTTTTGCAGTAATCAAGACAAATTGACAACCTACTTGTTCTGTCAACCAATTTAATAATGGTGCGTAATCTTTACGGATTTGATTAAATTTACGGGTTTTCTGCCAAGGTGGTATACCAAACCGACATTCTGGCAGCTTGCTTGTGTCTGATTCAATCTCAACTTCTGCTGAAGATGCTATAAAACTGATGGAACTCATGCCAATGAGTAATAAGAATAATGGAGTAAATAGCATTTTTTTTAACAACATACAGTGCTCCTTGGCGATAAAAAGACAGCAGCTTAATAAGCAATAATATACCTACTGAAAATATTTTATTCCTATAAATTAGCTCAGTTATCTGAATTTTGCTTAACCTTTGTCATAAAATGCATATATTAAACTAAAAGGTTTGACCCTTTATGGATGGGTTTTGCCACTCAAATAAACATGTTACATTGGGTAACAAATTTGGAAACTCAGCTTATGAAAAGCTTAACAGAATATCCTGTTGAGGAACTCAAATTGATCTATCATTTGTTACACACACAAATGCCTCAACATACACAGCTTATTGGTTCTGATCTGTTACAAGATTTGCAAGACTATTTATTACAGCAAGCAAGAGACGACGGTGTTGATGTTGCTGTCCATAAGCAATGGAATAGTTGGCTACAACCAAGTGAGCAGTGAAATGCGTAGACCTTATTGGATTCCTTTTAACTCAGACCCTTATGATTTTCCACCTGTTGAACATGCGTTGGAACACCCTGATGGTTTATTAGCCATTGGAGGTGATTTGTCAATGAAGCGATTGCTGGTGGCGTATCGTAAAGGGATTTTTCCATGGTTTAGTGATGAAGAACCGATTTTATGGTGGTCGCCTAGTGAAAGAATGGTATTGTTTCCAGAGCACTTGCATATTTCTCGTAGTTTAAAGAAAACGCTACGTAAGCAAACATTTGAAGTCACTTTTGACCAATGCTTTACTGAGGTGATTCAACATTGCGCAGGGCCTCGTCGTCGTCAGCAAGGCACTTGGATTACACAAGAGATGCTGAATGCTTATAGCAATTTACATGAACATCAATACGCCCATTCTGTTGAAATATGGTATGACGGTGAGTTAGTTGGTGGTTTGTACGGTGTTGCGATAGGAAAAGTATTCTATGGTGAATCGATGTTTGCGCTAATGGCCGACGCATCAAAAGTGGCTTTTGTCTATTTTTCCCGTCAATTACAACGTTGGGGCTATGAATTGGTAGATTGTCAGGTTTACACAAATCATTTAGATAGTTTGGGTGCAGTCGAGATTGCACGCGAAGATTATACAAAATTATTGGATCATCTGTGCCCATTACAAGGTTATAACGATCAATGGGTGTTTGATGATTTAGGCTGGGAAGCACAGACAGGAGGTTTGAGCTATGGGAGTTAAGGAACTCAGTTTATATGCAACGCCACCCCATGATTGTAGTTATTTAGACTATCAGGAGGCGACCACTGTATTTGTTGATCCTTACCTTCCTATCGATACAATGTTATATAAAAAATTAGCGGCATACGGTTTTCGGCGTAGTGGAGAATATGTGTATCGTCCACAATGTGAATCTTGTCATGCCTGTGTTGCCGTGCGTTTGCCCGTCAATGAGTTTAAACCACGTCGGGTTCAAAAACGGATTTGGAATAAAAACCAAGATTTAAAAATAACGGTACAGCCTACTACATTTAAAGATGAGCATTTTAAACTCTATTCTCGTTATTTAGCCTCACGCCATCAAGGTGCAGGCATGGATAATCCTAGCCCAACTGATTATTTAGAGTTTTTATCCAGCTCATGGTCAAAAACTTTTTTTTATGAATTTCATTTACAAGATAAGTTGTTAGCAGTTGCGGTAGTTGATGTATTTGAAAATGGATTATCTGCAGTTTATACGTTTTTTGACCCTGATTTTAACCAACGTAGTTTAGGCGCGTATGCAATTTTATTTGAAATTGATTTGGCTAAAAAACTGGGTTTAGACTATGTATATTTAGGCTATTGGATCGAGGAATGTCGCAAAATGGCCTATAAAACTGATTATCAGCCTTTAGAATATTACGTGGGCAATCACTGGCAGAAACAACCAGCAAACATTGCAATATAAGCAAGTTCATTCTATTTTAGATATTAGACTAAGCCAACATTAAATTAATATGGACGAACAAGCATACAAAAGCACTTTTCACGAAATTAATCAATTTCCCTGTCCTTTTGGCAAAGCGATGTTAAGTAGTCGTTGCGCCTGTGAAAAATTCCAAAAGTTAAATCTTGCTGAACGTGAAGCTGCTGCTTGTATCAGTCCTCAAGCTCATGCTTTATGTGAATATTTATTAGAATTATTGTATTTAAAAACACGGTTTGCACTTGGTATTGTGGATTTAGATGAGCCAATTCCTCATGCTAAAGCAATGCGCACTCAATGTGGCAGTATTTTAGGTTTACGTGAATTACTTAAAATAAAACGTTCTGAACAATATGAAGTAGATAATATTTACGGATTAATTCAATCAGCGATTGAAGCGTATGAAAGTTTGGATAAATTGCCATTTAGCGAAATTGTTACTTATGTGCGTCAATATAAAGTACGGCGTAAAAAATGAGTTTTCGGGGCGGGCTTGTATCAATATTTTTAGAAAAAACTAAACGAATCCATTAGACTTATTTCAAGTAATAAAATCAGTAAGTTACAAAAATAGCTTAGACAAAAAATCAAAGACTTAGGTTATATTTAAATAATCTATATTTGTAAGTTATTATTTTATATAGATGAACTATGGGGCAACTCTATTACTCAATCACATGCACTTTTGTACCCACATCTACCATATCAAACAATTGCACCACATCCGTATTACGCGTTCGGATACAACCATGGGACTCTGCTAACCCCATTTGGCAATGATCTGGACAACCATGAATATAAATAAAACGTCGTAAAGTATCCACCGTGCCATAACGATTTTTGTGTGGTTCAAGCCCGCCAAGCCATAAAATACGGGTCAAAATCCAGTCTCGTTGTGGGTATTGGGCATTTAATGCAGGCGTGTAAATTTCTCCGGTTGCTCTTCGGCCGACAAATACACTATTTTCTGGATGATCTGCCCCAATCTTAGCTTTAATCTTCAGCCAACCGCGTGGTGTACAATCCGTATTTTGTACTTCACCCACTCCATTTTTAGCTGTAGAAATAGAGCATTCAAGCAAAATGACTTGCCGATCCCAAACCGTTAAACGTTGAGATTGGGTATTAATTTCAATATATGGAGCGTCTGGAATCATTATCAATGGTAATTACCTATAGTGTTTTTATTCATTGTAATACTTTGATTTTAATGGCTTATAATATTAGTATGATAAGTATTTTGGAATATTATCAATTACATTCTATCCAATGCAATTGATAATTTAATTCTAAACCAGATTATTAGTACTTAGTACAATGTACATTGCACCACTTTAAAATTAACCCGTCGGTCTACAGCATCTCGTGCATCGTCTGTCCCTGAGCCGACAATATTATCTAAATAGCCACGTCCAATTGCTGCCGCACGTGTTTGAATTTTAGACAAATAAGGCGCAAGTAGCTTTTGAACTTTTTGGGCTCGTAACAGCGATAAATCTCGGTTATATTGTTCTGCTCCTGTACGGCTAGTATGTCCTAGAATTTGAATACAATGCTCGGAGCTATTAAAGAATTTACCAATTTGACGTAACCACATCACATATTGTTTACGAATATTCGGATTTTTTACGAATTCAACATTATTCACTTGAAATAAAAATTTGGTACTTAAGTTGTTTTCCGCTACACCTAATTCAAACATTTTACCAAAGGCCGCTTCTGCTTTATTTGGATGTTGTAATTTACGATACGTTTGATACAAACCTGCGTAAGTGCGCATAGTTTGACCTTCTGCTATATTGGATGCTTGTTGGAATAAATCTAATGCTTTACCAAAATCACGCTCTGAGTAGGCTGTTGAAGCTTCAATAATGATGGCGCTGGCTTCTAATGCATTATTGTAACGTGCCTCAACTTCTGCACCGACAGGACTTTTCGCAATATTAATCAAGCTGTCTAATAATTTATCTTTTAAATACATTGGACTATCTTCATAAATAGTGACAGGCGTGTAATTCAAGCTATCCTCTAACAACCAAACCTTAGCACTGGCAATCACTTTTTGTACATCGGGGTCTAATACCGTTGCATGAATACGATAACGCTTTTGATTCGCTGTCTTTCCATAAAGTTCATAATCGATTACTCCAAGCATAATATATTCAATCTTATCTAATTGTAGTGGCGATAAGCGTTGGATATTAAATTTAGGGAAGTTATTTGCAATATGTTTGACCATCAAAGATTCAATATCTAGGCTGGTTTGTACCACGTCACCACTGCTCACATCAATGAACGGATCAAGTGCAATTTGTTTATTACCTACACTCAAACCTTGATGTTTTTTAACTTGTTGCAATAAATTAGCAGTTAAATTTTTTACCGCATCTTTAAAGCCTAATGGCTGTTCAGACATTTTTTCAGGTTGGCTGACACAAGCAGTCATTAACAAAATCAGTGAGTAAAATATATTTCTAATCAATCTCATCGTTAAAACTCCTTATTGGCAATGTGCACGCTGATAAGTTTGTTCTTGACTTGTCAGAGGCTCAACGCCAATTGATAACTTGGTCAATAATTCCTCGCAATCACAATGAGGGCAAGCGGCTTTTCGCACAGGAGCTGGTTTACTGATTTCCTGCTTTTTAGGTTGAGATTTTGCTTGCTGTTTAGCTCGTTTTCGAGCTTGGTTTTTGAGCGTTTTCAAACGCGACTTTAATTTCTTAATTTCAGTTGATTTTGGATTTACATCAGCCAAACGAGATAAATATAATTTAGCACTTTGCCAACGTTCACGTTTTAACGCGCTTTCAACAAATACATGATATTTAACCTCAATTGCTTTGAGGCCTTTTTTAGCTTCTGCATTATTTGCATCTAACCTTAAAACTCGGCGATAGCAGGCTAAAGCCGTCCCTTTTTTGCCCACAGTATACCGTTTTGCCGCAAAATGTTGTTGACAATTTTTTAATAAACTCGCTACTTTAATTTTAAATGGTTGTGCGGGTTGGGTTAAGGTAAACGTGCCTTGTTGACGCTGTAGAATTTCGTCTTGATGCCCAAATGCAGTAATAAAATAACTATAAACCCCATGTTGCCAATTGGTCGTTGCAAATGAATTACTAATAACAGGTTTTAGCTCTTCGCTATGCCAAATGGTTTCTTTCATATTCGGTTGCACTTCAAACAACAAGGTTTTAATTGCGTCTCGATGATAGTTTTCCAAACTATAGTTAATCGTATCACCTATTTGATAAGCTTGTTTAATGCCCAGTAGTTGACCTGTAAACGGTTTATTTTGCATTTCTAAAGGTTGTGGTTCTGCCAAAGTGAATGTTCCCGTAATCACTTTTTCGTTTTCAACATGATCCAGAATTTTCAATTGATATTCATAATCACCTGCTTGCCAATTTTCAGTTGAAAAGCTGGACTGATTTTCAGTGTTGGCACTATTGGTATGCCAAATTTGGCTGACCCTATCAGGTTTCACTTTAAAAATAACTTCTTTTAGCTCTTCATTATCTGTCACATTAAAGCTGTAATTAACCTTGTCGCCTATCACATATTTGTTTTCAATACCAGATACTTGCCCTTCTGGTAATATATGATCAATTTCGATCAGCCAGAATTTGCCAGAGTTATCAAATTGATTCCCCGCATCATCAATCACCGTAAAAGTATAATCATAATGGCGATTGGCTTCCCAGCCTTTGGTTGAAAACGACGCTTGATAAGCAATCTGTTGCGCATTGACATCCCAGCTTTGTTCAACAGGCGTGCCCCGCACCATAAAAATGGCTTTTTGTAAGGCGCGATTATCTACCGCTTGCAATGTGTAAGTGATTTCAGTACCAACATTATAGTTATTTTCAATACCAATAATTTGGCTACTGGGCTGTACAATATCGCGTTTATCTAGCTGAAACATCCCTGTGACCATATGGTTTTTATGGTTTTTCGTAATAAAGGTGGCAGTATAAGTGTATTGAATAGGCAGCCAGCCTACCGTAGACAGTCTGGTTGTTTTTTCTCCACGAGTAGCATTGGTATTCCAAATTTTATGGATTTCAGCATCGGGAATCTCCAGATGGACTGCTTTCATTACATCGCCCTCAGACCATGTAAGCATGAAGTGAATAGGCTCACCTTCTACATAAATAGACGCAATGCCTTTCACTGCAACTTGAGGTTGGGCATGAAACCAAGTTGAGCCAAACCATACAGTTGTAAGCAGTAGTAATAAACCAACTAAAGCCAAAATTGGAAACAAATAATTTTGACGCGGTTGATTTACCACCACAATAGGGTAATGCCGTTCTGTCATAAGAGATAAAATTTATTCAATGATTTGTTGTATTTTAACATTAGGCTTTTGATTTTCGGTTGTTGATTTTCAATTTTTAATCACACAATTTCTATCATAACAGATTGGCTTTATTTCAAATTAAGCTTAAGGATTATTTGCACCAATGTATCGTGCTATTAAGACTAGAAAAACCTTATCAAGTTAGGTACAGTGCTGACTCTTATTGACATCATTTGAATGAGTAGCATTATGGCTGTGGATTTTGAAAAACTAAATGAACTTAGACACCAACTTATTAAAGCCACAGATTTCCGAGACCCTTTAAATTATTTTTTTAATCATTTTTCTGCCAATCGCGAAGTGATAAAAAAAGGCGAACTGATTGAACATCCATTGATTGGGCAGGTTGTGGAAAAAGTAGGTCAACAATTATTTGGTGATGATGCTCAAGTCAATGATCTTTTTCTTTCTGAAATTAAACAATATGATTTTATACATGGTACTTGTTTTGTGAGTGGTCATGCTGTGAATATTTTGTTTTTCAGCGATATTGATATGGGGCTATTGGGTATAGTTATGGAAGACGATAAGATGATGACTGCGCGTTTTTCTGGCGCCATGTTATCAGCAGCAAGTGATAAATCTTTTTATGTTCCCAATGCAAGTAATGCGATTCATTGATGGTAACTACTTAGCTCAACTATGCCAATAGAAAAAATGCTGGGTAAAAATGATAGACTAGAGATAAAACCCGCTAGCCCAAAAATGAATTTAAAAGAGCACGTACAACAGTTGTTAAAGGAATAATAATGGGTATCAATGTGTCTATCGTTTTTTAATTTTTGAAATAAACATTTTACAAGGCTACGGTCTTTATACAGTACCTTATCAAAATATCTGATATTCTTTCTATTTTTTTGTGGAATAACAGCGATAATCCCATTTTGTTAGATCATTTGAAAATGCTATCTGAGTCATAATCTTTTGCTAACAGAGTTTCCTAAGAGCTGAATGAACCTTAGTGCTAAGACCGTCTATAGACTTTCTTTGAGCCTGATTATCTTACTGGGTTTTCTCAGCCGCTCCATGTTGCTGTACTCTTACTACTGACTTATCTATCAAAGTCTACAGCTTCTGATAACACTTTAAATACTTGTTCCCATACTCCTTTGTGTGACATATCTATTAAAC
>JADGDW010000233.1 GCA_016744725.1 Candidatus Albibeggiatoa sp. nov. BB20
CTAATTCTTTAATGACAACAGGGCTTGGTCGCCCTGTATCCCGGCTTTCAGCCGCCAAGCCTCTAACCCACCCGTCTTTAGCGGGTGGTTGTTTAGTAATTGTTGTTTTTTCATTTATATTTCTTAATCGACCTGACTCAATCCTTATTGTGTTTCCTCTCTTGATTTATGCAACTTTTAAAGCCTATCAAACAGAAGCATCACATCGGATTAAAAAACTCATTTTCCAATATACATTAGGTTTATCACCGCTCATTTTATGGGAACTGTTTTCGATTTTCTATTATGGTTATCTATTGCCAAACACTGCTTATGCTAAGCTTGGAGCAGGTATTCCACAAGATGAGCTTTATGCTCAAGGCTTTTATTATTTTTTAGACTCAATCAAATATGACCCGATTACTCTCAGCATTATACTTATAGCAATTGCTTGGAGTTTCATCCAAAAAAATAAAACTCAAATATTACTTTCTATCGGGATTATTTTATATTTGTTTTATATTGCTAGAATTAGAGGGGATTTCATGTCTGGGCGTTTTTTCTCATTTCCTTTTTTTGCAGCACTTATATCACTGTCATTAGTTAGTTTTCAGGAATCAATTGCTTTTCTTGTCATTTTTATGGCTTCTTTATTTTTTGGAATCACATCTATCCAAGTAGATAATAACAATGTTTTAAGAGATTCTTCTTTCCATCCTAAAGTAATAGCAAACACATTTGTTAGAAAAACAGGGATTGCGGATGAAAGAAAGTTTTATTTTGTTAAAAATAGAGCCTTGCTCGTAGACAATCGGCAACGTTTTAAACATGATATAAGGGTATAAAAATGAAGTCTAGCACTCATCTTATTGATACTTGCGGTTTAGCAGACCCTTTATTATCTAGACTGAAGGTTGAATATAAACCCAAATGGCGTATTGGTCATTTTTCCAGACCAGTACCTGATGGATATAAAGCCTCGGTTTTAGCGAATGAAAATAAATTACAAGATGATAATTTAAGATTATTTTATGATAAAGTCCACCTAATTACCCATGGAGATTTATTTGATAAACAGCGTCTTATTACAATTGCTGAAATGAATCTAGGTTTATATAATCATTTTTTGGATAAATAAGAAATAAAACCTCAACCTAATATTAATTTTGAGCCTTTCAAATTTGATATAAGCATATTACAACCTATAAACACGGGGCTTTTAGAGTTTAGGATAAGTTTGCACTTCTTTAGCACATTGTTTAGCATGACAGTATGATTTCGGCAAATTTTTTGCGAAGCTACGTTGACCTTCAATATTATGGTCATCAAAATTCACTATTATCACAATTTTAGCTAAGCACTCCAAAGGAGATGAATCATGGCAAAAGCAACCCCCCCAGATATGCCAGATGTATCTGGCTTACTTAAGCCTTTTATGCCGCTTATTAGTAAACTAGTTGTTATTCTGTTCCTCATTATTTTTGGTCTGATGTTTCTAGGTTCTTGGTACTTTGAAACCAATGCAGGACACACTTATTTCTACCAAAATACATTGACTGGTGGCACAGATGTATACACTGAACCGGGTGTACATTTACGGATGCCTTACTTTTCAAAAATTACTGAATATAAACAAGTGATGACAGTGGGTTTTGGGGAGCAAGATACTTATGTCACGCGTAATATCCGTGAGGTCAGTGTACGGTTTGCAGATACTTATACAGGTTTGATTACGGTGACATTCCGGTTTAAATTGCCTACTGATACAGAAAAAGTGAAAACAATGCACCGTGAATTCCGTAGCTTTGACAATTTAGTTGACTCCTTATTGACTAAAACCGCACGCGATGTTGTCGTCAATACGTCAACCCAGTACACGGGTGAAGAATTCTTCCAAGGGGCATTAAACCAATTCAAATCAGCTTTGATTGACCAATTGCGTTACGGTATTTACAAAACAGAACGTAAACAAGTGGAGGTTGAGCAAACGGGCTTAGCACCTGTTGGTTTAGGTCAAGAGGATTCGAATCAATTACGTAAGTCAAAAACCTTGGTTTGGAAAACAGTCCCTGTCATTGATAAAGCAACGGGTAAATTTATGCGTTTAGATAATCCGTTAGAGCGTTATGGGATTGAAGCAACGCAAGTGACCATCGGTAATACCAGCCCTGAACAGCAGTTGGAAAAATTATTGTCTGAGAAAAAACGTTTAGTTGCGGACAGAATCAAAACCGTACAAGAGCAAGAAACGGCGAAAGAACAAGCTAAAACGGCGCAGTTAAAAGCGGAAATTGAACGCACTGTAGCGAAACAAGGTGCATTGAAGCAAAAAGAATTAGCGGTCATTGCTAAACAGCGCGAAGTGGAAGAAGCTGAAAAACAAGCGGATAAAGAAATTATTGAGCAACAGAAATTGAAAGATTTAGCCGTCATTCAAAAAGCCAAAGAATTAGAAATTTCTCAAGCTAACCGTGATATTCAATCAGCGAACTACGAAGCAGCAAAATTTGAAGCACAAGCAATCCGTGAAAAAGGTTTAGCTGAAGCTGATGTCACCAAAGCAATGTATGATGCCTTAGACCCTGAGATTTATGGTGCAGAATTACAACGTGATATTGCTAACATCATCTATCCTAATTTGCGTAATATTAAAATTGAAATGCCACATAACGTGGTTAACTTGGCGGGTGAAAATGGAAAAGCCGCCTTACCAACTAACTTAGATATATTGTCTAGTTTTGCGACAATCAATACGATGGAAAAGTTACAACAACAAGCTATCGATGCTGAAGTGAAATCAAGTCCTGCCTATAGCGTTCCAACACGCTAAACTGCCTCTGCAACTTGCCCATTCTGCTTTTTATGTGGAGTGGGCTTATTATCGCAATGATGCACAGCATCAATCCAAACTAAAAAGTGCTGATTATCGGCATAATTGCACTAGTTATCATAGGATGGATTGCAACTTGAATTTGGGAATGATACAGGCAGGAATTTGCTTTGAAGAATTTTTAAAGCCAACAAATCAATGGTTTGCTGACTTTAAAATTTAATAAAAATTAAAAAAACATCAAAAAATGTTTGACAAATAAAACTGAATAAAGTATCTTGTTATCCAAGTTGTTGCAGTGCACAAAACAAGAACAGCACAGACACGCTTTATAGAGAAGACAGATTTTTTATAAGTTTATCACAACTTTTTTATTCGCTGATAACCTTTTGTAGTACAGATTTTACCATCTCCTCCATCCTCCTTTGGTGGTTTGGCGCGATATGAAAAACGTCGCGCCCTTTTTTAAAACTTCCTCCATTCTAAACCTAAAAATCTAAATTTCAAGCTATTCATTAATAATTAAACATTAATACACTGTTTATAGTGACAAGATTTAATCTTAACCATTTGATTATAATTGTATTAATAGTTATTATTCTGCTTTCAAAAATTTCAATCTCCCAAAATCTTCCGTATTTTTCCATATCTCATATATCCAAAGACTACTATGAACTGAATATACCCAAAATAAGGCAATATTGGATTAGCAGTGCGGGTTAGGATAGAATGTCTGCTTTCGTTTGAACCTCTTGCTTGACTTATGCGTACCGCTTTACTGGTTTATTATCATTCTCCTCAGCAGGTTAGTTGGATTCAGTTTCAAGCTCCTGCAAAAATACTCAATACACGTCTAAATATCAGCATTGAAACGCTGCCTAAACAATGTTATCCCGTTTATGTATTGTTTGTCGGTACACAATGCACATTGCAACAAGCAGAAACCCCAACCAAGCAACGTCAACGCCTGATTCAAGCCATACCTTATATTTTAGAAGAACAATTGGCTCAAGATGTGGAAGGGTTGCATTTTGCAATCGGATCGCCGCGTGACAATGATGTTGCTGTTGCCGTCGTTGCTCATGAAACAATGCAAACTTGTTTACACGCATTTCATCAGCAAAATATCCAGCCTACTGTGATTTTGCCCGAAATGTTAGCATTACCTTACCATGGTGAAAGTACTTGGAGTGTGATGCTATGGGAAGAAAAAGTGATTGTGCGTACTGGGGAGTCAGCAGGATTTAGTATTGAGCTGGGTAATGTTTCGGCGTTATTGCAAACTCAAGCGACTTTACCCGAAAAAATTCATGTGTTTTCCAGTCCGCAAAATGAAGCCTTGCTCACAACATTGCATGGTTTGGGTGTTAATGTAGAACAGCATTCTCACTCAGAGCCAACGCTTGCATGGTTTCTGCGTAGCCTAAAGCCAAATAACCCACTTAATTTACTGCAAAACAAGTATTTACCTCAAAATAAGGTCACTTCATTATGGGAAAATTTGCGATTAACTGCTGCATTAGCAAGCCTATTAGCAATCATATTAATTGGGCAAATTTGGTTTGATGTACAAAAATTAACTCAACAGCGTGAGCAACTGAACCAGCAGATTAATCAGCTTTATCGCAAAACATTTCCAGAGGCACGAAAAATAGTCAATGCTCGTGCCCAAATGGAACAAAAACTGCATGTTTTTCAGCAGCAAAACCAACAGCCCGTTGCACCATCATTTTTGCAACTGCTTAAGTCAATCAGCCCTATACTAGCGCAGGCAAAAGACTTTCAGCTCAAACGGCTAGACTATCGACATGGTAATTTTGATTTACAAATAACCATTGCAGATTTACAGACATTAGAGAAATTAAAACAACAGCTTATGCGCGAAAACCTTCAGGTCGAAATTAATTCAGCCGTGAGCCAAAACAATTTTGTAAAAAGTCGCTTGCGAATAAAATATATTGTTAAATAATAGTGGCTAGCTTTCGTATTTGATTTTCATGCTCAGAATATAAAATGTAAGTAATAATGTTACCGCATTTGCAGCTACAAGATGTACAGCCCCTAATAGCACGCCGTAAACTAGCCATAAAATAACTGGCATTGTAAATAAGAACAGCATTGCAAAAGAAAATTCGGCTGTTTCTCTGGTTTTGTACGCTTTATAGGCAAGGGGTAAGCAAGTGTAAATGCCTATAACGGCAACAAGCAATCCTAGGAAGTCCGTTGTCATTGTTCCTACCTTTCAATCTTTAAATAACCATAAGTTGATAAGCAAAAACCATCCACTGGTATGTACGATTTCGCTTATGTTTCAACCTTTCAGTATATAATAT